>CAZNAX010000122.1:0-10164 GCA_964570965.1 uncultured Desulfatibacillum sp. | reverse complement strand
TCGATACCACCAACATTCTCTTCATCTGCGGCGGCACCTTCACCGGCCTGGAGAAAATCATCCAGCGCCGCCTGGGGCCCAAGTTGATGGGCTTCGGCGCCAAGATCATCCAGGAAAAGGAGCTCACGATCAGCGACACGCTCAAGAGGGTGCAGCCGGAGGATCTCGTCAAATACGGTATGATTCCCGAGTTTCTCGGCCGGCTGCCGGTGATTGCCACCCTGCACGAGCTGAACGAAGACAGCCTGATCCGCATTCTCAAGGAACCCAAAAACGCCCTGATCAAGCAATACCAGAAGCTGTTCGAAATGGAAGGGGTGAATCTGCGTTTCACCGACAGCGCGCTGTCGGCGGTTTCCAAGGAGGCGATCAAACGCAAATCCGGGGCGCGGGGGCTGCGCGCCATCATGGAATCCTGCATGCTCGACATCATGTACGAGCTGCCCTCTCTCGAAAATGTCAAAGAGTGCGTCATCAGCGAGGATGTGGTGCTGAATAAAGAAGACCCCATCCTGCTGTTTGAACAAACCAAGAAACAAGCTTGATGGCTTCGCCTAAAGCCCGGCTTCAACCCTGAGCTTCGTGCGCGGAGCTCATATTGTGGTGTGAGACATGGTGAACATACCTAAGTTTTTCAAAGACGGAGAACCCCACCCCAACCGCCTGGTGCTGCCGATGCTGCCCCTGCGGGATATCGTGGTATTCCCATTCATGGTGGCGCCGCTGTTCGTGGGACGGCCTAAATCCGTGAACGCGCTGACCGAGGCGATGAACAAGGACAAGGTGGTTTTTCTGGCCACCCAAAAAAAAGCCGGCATCGACAACCCCGGGGAGCAGGACATCAGCGAGATGGGTACGATCGGCAAGGTGCTGCAGCTGTTGCGCCTGCCCGATGGTACGGTCAAGGCCTTGGTAGAGGGCAAAGGCCGGGCACGCGTCGTGCGATTCCTGCCGGAGGAGGAATTCTTCCGGGTGGAACTGGAACGGCAGGTCGAAAAAGAGCTTTCAACGGCGGAGTCCACCGCCTTGATGCGTTCGGTCATCGAGACCTTTGAGGAATACGCGGGGCTCAACCGCAGCATCTCCAAGGAACTGGTCACCAACGTGACCTCCATCGCCGACCCTTCCCAGATGGCCGACACCGTGGCCTCGCATTTCTCCTTCAAGCTCGAGGACAAACAGCGGCTGCTCGATACGGTGGACCTGGCCGATCGCCTGCCCCTGCTGCTGAGCCTGATCAAGCTGGAGATCGAGGTCTTCCGGATGGACCAGCGCATCAAAACCCGCATCAAGGACCAGATGGAGAAGACCCAGAAGCAATATTACTTGAACGAGCAGATGCGGGCCATCAAAAAGGAAATGGGCTCAGAGGACGACCTCAGCGACGAGATCCGCGAAATCGAGGAAAAGCTTAAAAACAAAAAAATGCCCAAGGAGGCCAACGAGAAAGTCGAGCATGAGCTCAAGAAGCTCAAGATGATGACGCCCATGTCGGCCGAGGCGACCGTGGTGCGTAACTACATCGACTGGATTCTGAGCCTGCCCTGGTATGAGAAGACCGAAGTGGCGGACGACCTGCCGCAGGCGGAGCGGATCTTAGAAGAAGACCATTACGGCCTGGAAAAGCCCAAGGAGCGCATTCTGGAATACCTCGCCGTGCAGGCGCTGGTGAAGAAGATCCGAGGCCCGATCCTGTGCTTCGTCGGTCCGCCGGGTGTGGGCAAGACCTCGCTGGCCAAGTCCATCGCCCGCGCGACCGGACGCAAATACGTGCGCCTGTCGTTGGGCGGGGTGCGGGATGAGGCCGAAATCCGCGGCCATCGCCGCACCTATATCGGGGCGATGCCCGGCAAGATCATTCAGTCCCTCAAGAAGGTGGGGGCGAGCAACCCGGTGTTCTGCCTGGACGAAGTCGACAAGATGAGCATGGATTTCCGGGGAGACCCTTCGGCGGCCCTGCTCGAAGTGCTCGACCCCGAGCAGAACTTCGCTTTCAACGATCACTACCTCGATTTGGACTACGACCTGTCGGATATTCTGTTCATCACCACCGCCAACACGCTGCCCGACATTCCGCTGCCGCTCCAGGACCGGATGGAGATCATTCGGCTGCCGGGATACACGGAAGTCGAGAAGTACCACATTGCCGAACAGTTCCTGGTACCCAAACAGATCCAGGTCAACGGTCTGGCGGCCAAAAAGGTCGAATTCTCGCGCAACGCCGTCTTGACCTTGATCCGACGCTTTACCCGTGAGGCCGGGGTGCGCAACCTCGAACGTGAAATCGCCTCCATCTGCCGTAAATTGGCGCGCGAGGCGGTGACCCACCCTGAAAAGGGCGAGTTCGCGGTGGGCGAAAAATCCGTGCCCAAATATCTGGGACCGTTCCGTTTCCGACAGGAGCAGGTGGAGGAGCGGGATCAGGTCGGCATGGTGACGGGCCTGGCATGGACGCAGGTCGGTGGCGAACTGCTCATCATCGAAACCCTGCTGATGCCCGGCCGCGGGCAGTTGACCGTTACCGGAAAGCTTGGAGAGGTCATGCAGGAGTCCGCGCGCGCCGCGCTAAGCTATGTGCGTTCGCGGGCCGACCATCTGATGATCGATGAGAAGTTCCACCGCAAGTACGACATCCACATCCACATCCCGGAGGGGGCGATTCCCAAGGACGGCCCCTCCGCCGGGATCTCCATGTGTACGTCGCTCGTTTCGGCCTTGACCAAGCGGCCGGTGCACCGTGACATCGCCATGACCGGGGAGATCACGCTGCGGGGTCGGGTGCTGCCGATCGGCGGTTTGAAGGAGAAGCTCATCGCCGCTCATCGGGGCGGGGTCAAATGCGTAGTCATTCCGAAAGAAAATGAAAAGGACCTCAAGGATGTCCCCAAGAGCATCACCCACCAGATGGACATCCGTTTCGTCGAGCACATGGACCAGGTGCTCGGTCATGCGCTCATCACACGCGAGGGGGAATCGATTTTCAAGAATGCGGATATTCCGCTGAAACTGCCGATTGAAAAAGAACCGCCCGCGGGACGCGCCATCAACTGAATCGATGCTCGGTTGAAATTGCGCTTGACACCTTTGAGGCCAGCTTGTAATTAGAGCTTTTGCACCAACCGCTCGGGCGGATAGCTCAGCCGGGAGAGCGTCGGCCTTACAAGCCGAAGGTCACAGGTTCGATCCCTGTTCCGCCTACCACTGAGGTTCCGGTGGGAGGCAACCCAGGCGCGAACCATCGAGAAAATTTCATTTGCGGGGGCGTAGCTCAGCTTGGTTAGAGCGCCGGCCTGTCACGTCGGAGGTCGCGAGTTCGATCCTCGTCGCTCCCGCCATAATAAAATCAGGGGCTCAGATGATGAATCTGAGCCCCTGATTCATTTTGATGAATTCGTTAACGCATTGAAGCCGAGATTCAAATTAGCTGGCTTTTTTTAGGCAATCGTTTTATTGAGACCGTTGAGGGTCGGCGGGGCTTATTTTGGGCGGCTGAGGGCATCTGATGAAACGTATTCTGCTGGCAGCACTCGCACTCGTTTGGGTTGACTGGGCTGGCGCGCAGGTGGCGCAGGCTGGGGGGCTGTCGCCCGCCGCCGAAAAGGAAGTCGCCAAGCCGGGGGTCGTGGTAACCGATGTGCTGGAAGTGAAGGCCAAGCTGGAGGACGTCGATTACAAAAAGCGAACGATGACCCTAAAAGGGCTCCAGGGCCGAGCCATTACACTGAAAGTGGACAAGGCCGTCAGAAATTTTGAGCAGCTGAGAAAAGGTGACATGATTCTGGTGGATTTCGTCGAATCCATAGCGATTTTCATGCGGAACGCCAAAGCGCCACAGAGCTCCGCCGAAGCGCGGCTGGTTACCGTCGCCCCGAAGGGCACCAAGATCGGTGTGCTTCTCGCCGAGACCTATCCGCTGACCGCCGTCGTTGAGTTCGTCGACTCCAAAGCACGCCAGGTGACGGTGAAAGAACCCAACGGCGGTCTCCGGATCGTCCCGGTCGACAAAAGTTTTAAAAATATCGCGCGGTTCAGAAAAGGGGAAGAGGTCGTCCTGCGGGTCACCGAGCCGATCGCCATCAAGGCTGAGCGACGAAAGTAAAGGAAACTATTCTGGATGCAAATAAAAATGGGTTACGCTGCGGCGGTGCTCGCCGCCTTGCTCCTGCTCCGGTTCCTGCCGGGGTTCCCGGTGGCCGTTGGAGCCCAGACGGCGCAGCCGGCGGCAGAGGCTGCCGAAGCGGACGACTACGAGGACGACTACGAGGATGACACGGAGAAAGTTACGGTCGCCGACCCGATCGAACCGTTCAACCGCACCATGTTTCAGTTGAACGATTTTCTGATACTTTATGTCCTGGAGCCCGCCGCCAAGGTCCAGAAGGCGGTCATTCCATGGGAGTTTCGGACGATCTTCCGCAACATGCTGCGCAACATCCGCTTCCCGGTGCGTTTCGTGAGCTGCCTGCTTCAGGGCAAGTGGGAGAAGAGCGGGGATGAATTCGCTTCGTTTTTCTTGAACACCACCGTCGGATTTCTAGGCATGGCCGATGTGGCCGCCACCTATCCCGGCCTCTATCACAGCCCGGAGGATATGGGCCAGACCTTCGCCGTATGGGGGTGGGAGGAGAGTTCGTTCCTGACCCTGCCTTTTTTCGGCCCGTCCACCGTTCGCGACGCATTGGGTAAACTGCCCGATGCGGTCATAGACCCTCTGTTCTGGTATTCGAATCTCACCCTGTCGCTCTCCCTGCGGGGCGCGGAAGCCGTCAACGACACCAGCTTCCGAATCGGCGACTATGAGGCCATCAAGAAGGCCTCGCTGGACCCGTATGTGGCCATCCGCAACGGTTTCATCCAGAATCGGAACAATTTGATCTCCGAATAAAAGGCCGCCGGGGCGGCTTTTTATTTAGTTGAATTCTCCGGTTGCGTTGGGTAAATAAACGGCCATGAAGAACGCACAGCAGCAATTGGCCGAAGGCATTCTGTTTACCGACGAATACCAGTTCACCATGGCCCAGATGTATTACCGTCTGGGCCTGCACGAAAAACCCGCCCAGTTCGACTATTTCTTCCGTGATTATCCGGATTACGGCGCCCACAAGGCCGGCTACTGCATCAACGCCGGCTTGGAGTGGCTGCTGGACTGGATGCAGACGGCCCGCTTCCGGTCCGCGGAGCTGGAGTGCCTGCGGTCTCAGACCGGCCGCGTCGGCACCCCGGTTTTCAGCCGGGACTTTATCGGATGGCTCGAAAAAAACGGCAACTTCGACGGCCTTTCGATGCGGGCGATCCCGGAGGGGCGGGTGGTCCATCCCAACGTGCCGCTGGCGGTCGTCACCGGGCCGCTGGCGGCCGGCCAGATCCTGGAAACCTCGCTGCTCAACCACCTCAACTATCAAACCCTTGTCGCCACCAAAGCTGCGCGCATCCGCGAGAGCGGTCGCGGGCAGCTGATCATCGAGTTCGGCGCCCGCCGGGGCCACGGCAAAGGGGTCACCGCGGGAGCGCGAGCGGCGCTGATCGGTGGGGCGGACTTCAGTTCCAACGTGGGCATCTCCCATGCACTGGGGCTGGCGCCCAAGGGCACCCACGCCCACAGCATGGTGCAGGCGTTTCTGGCGCTGGGGATGACCGAATTGGATGCCTTCCGGGCCTTTGCCGAGACCTACCCGGACGACTGCATTCTTTTGGTGGATACCATCGATACGCTGGGCAGCGGCATCCCCAACGCCATTAAAGTGTTCGAGGAGCTGAAACGCACGGGCCACGCGCCTATCGGCATCCGCCTGGACTCGGGCGATCTGGCCCATCTGAGCATTCAGGCGGCGCGCATGCTGGACGAGGCCGGCTTCCCGGATACCACCATCGTGCTCTCCAACGAGCTGGACGAGCTCAGCATCTGGCAGATCCTCACCCAGATCGGCCAGGAGGCGGCACGCAATGGACTGGATGCGGATCACCTCATCCGGCGTCTGGCCTACGGCGTCGGCACCCGACTGATGACCTCGGCCGGGGACTCGGCCTTGAACGGCGTCTACAAGCTGGTGGCCCTGCAACGGGATTCCCGCTGGGTGCCGGCCATGAAACTCTCGGATTCACCCTCGAAAATCCCCAACCCGGGCGACAAGCGCGCCTGGCGCTTGTATGACCGTCGCGGCAAGGCCACCGCCGATCTGCTGAGCGCCAAGGACGAGGCGCCGGCCGACCTGCCGAAGATCGTTCTCAGGCACATGACGGAATCGGGGCTCAAGCGCGCCCTGTTCCCGAAGGATCTGCTCGAGATCGAACCGCTGCTCATCGATGTGGTCCGGAAGGGGCGGAGGGTCATGGAAGACCCCACCATCGAGCAGATCCGCGCCCTTCGCCGGTCCGACATGGAACGGCTCGATCCGGGCGTCAAGCGGCTGATGAACCCGCATATTTATCACGTGTCGCTCAGCGAGAAGATGTGGCAGGTCAAGCAGAAGCTGATCGCGTCCATGCGGGGCGGCCTGCCGGACAAAGCCCATCGATGAAACGGCGGCGCCTGGCGCCGGGGTTTCATTTGCGTTTGAACACCGACCGCCAGCCGCTGCATTCGGGGGACAGCGGGCGGATCGTCCGGCATACGTCCCGCGCCATCTCCGTGATGTAAAACGATTCCGGGTCCTCTGCGTTAACCATCGATAGAATCCGTTTCAGGTCACGGCGCCGGCAAGCAATGTAGAGCTCATCCACGGGTCCGCGCATGCCCTCGCCTTGGAACACCGTCACCGGTTGTCCCATCTCCCTCAGCCGTTCGGTCAGCGCCGCGCCGGCGGTGCGGGTGAACACCCTCAGGACCATGAACCCGAGGGCGATCTTGCGCTCGACGGCGATGCCCACCAGGTTGCCGGTGGCGAAGCCCAGGGCGTAGAACAAGGCCAGGATCGGCTGCGTCGCTACTTTCTGCACCACCGTGCTGATGACGCTGATCCAGATCAGAATTTCAAAAATGGCGAGAAAAAAGGCGACGACGCCTCTGCCTTGGACGGTGACGATGGTCCGCACCGTGCCGAGCGACACGTCACAGATCCGGGCCAGGAAGATCACGATCCCGGTCATGAGGGTGCTGAGTTCAAACATGGATCATGCCTTGCTGCGCAAATCGGATTCGATCAGCGCGCGATGCGCTCGGGCGAGTTCCGCGTAAGTGGCGCTCGGCTGATGGAGCCGGCGCTGCTCGGCTTCGGTCAGGCTGCGCTTGGCAGCGGCCGGTATTCCCGCCATCAGCGTGCCCGGCTCGACGACCTGGCCTTCCTTAACGACCGCTCCCGCCGCTATCACCGAGCCCCTGCGGACCAGGGCTCCGCTCAGAACGAGCGCGCCGATGCCGATCAGGCAGCTGTCTTCGATGGTGCAGCCGTGGATGACGGCATTGTGCCCGACGGTGACTCCGGCGCCGATCCCAACGGGGTGGCCGCGGTCGGTGTGCACGGTGCAGTTGTCCTGGATGTTGGTGCTCGCTCCGATGCGGATGGACTCCATGTCGCCGCGCAGCACCGCGCCGTACCAGATGCTGGCGCCGTCGCCGATCTCCACATCGCCGATGACGATCGCCGTCGGTGCAATGAAGACGTTCCGGCCGATTTGGGGCGTTTTGCCGGCAAATACCTGAATCATGACCGTGCTCCTCAGACCGACATTTCAGCCAAAAATTAAACTTTCAGGGCCCATCGGGTCATGAAAGTTCAGGTTGAATAAATTGCGTGACTCGCGAGGGCAAGGTATGGCAAAAAGGCAACGCTCTGTCAAATGGTGAAGGACTCAAGCGGTTAAACGGAAGGATGAATAGAGATCTGACAGATGGTTTCACGGGGAGCGGCCCGCGCAAGGTGAGCGATGTCCTGATCATCGGCGGCGGGGTGATCGGCATGGCCTGCGCGCACTATCTGGCGCAGGCGGGACGTTCGGTGCGCGTCATCGAGCAGGGAACGGTCGGCGCAGGTTCCTCCCATGGCAACTGCGGCCTTGTATTCGTGAGCGACCTTATCCCCCTGTGCGTGCCGGGTGCCGTGCGCAAGGAGGTTTTCGGCATGCTGCGCCGGAACTCGCCACTTTACATCAAGCCGACGCTTGACCCCGCGCGCCTCTGGTGGCTGCTGAGGTTCGCCGGCATGTGCCGCGAGGACTACCTGCCGCATGCCATGCGGGCGCGCGCCGCCCTATTGAAAAGCTCAGGACTGCAGTTCGACGAGCTGATTCAGAAAAAAGTGATCGACGCCGAATACGAGCAGAGAGGTGTGCTGCTCGTATTCCAGACCGAGTCGGCCATGCAGGGTTACGAATGGGTGAACGCGCGGTTGGAGCCGTATGGCCTATCGGCCGAGGCGCTGCTGGGCAAGGCCCTGCTAGCGATTGAACCAGCGTTGCGGCCGGATGTTTGCGGAGCTTGGTACCACCGCGCGGACCGTCACTTGCGGCCGGACCGACTGCTGCAGTCCTGGAAGCGTTCCCTGACGGCAGCCGGTGTCGATATCGAAGAAGATTGCATGCTCAATTATTTCCGCTGGTCCGGCGACCGCATCGTCGCTGCGGTGACGCCCAAGGGTGAGCGATCCGCCGGGCACTATGTTCTGGCGGCGGGCGCCTGGTCCGCCGCGATCGCCAGCCAGATGAACGTGAAACTTCCCGTCCAAGCGGGCAAAGGCTACAGTATCACCATGGGAAGACCGGCCGTGTGCCCGCAGATCCCCTGCTATCTCTACGAACGCCGGGTGGTGGCCACACCCTGGACGAGCGGATACCGCCTCGGAGGCACCATGGAGTTTTCCGGGCTCAGCTTCAGCCTCAACGCGAAACGGCTGAACGCTCTCAAGACAGCCGCGGGGGAGTATCTCAAGGAGCCGCTAGGCTATCCCGTGACCGAGGAATGGGCCGGCCTGCGGCCCATGACCTTCGACGACTTGCCCGTGATCGGCCAAGTTCCGCGCTTTCACAACCTCCACCTGGCGACTGGCCACGGCATGCTGGGGATCACTGCGGCGCCGGCCACGGGCAGGTTGGTGCAGGAGATGGTGTGCGGGCAGACACCCCACATCGACCCCGCGCCGTTTCGTGTCGGGCGTTTTTAACTGCAAAGGAAAGATACGATGCCGTTTGTTGCAGGATTTCAGACCGCTGCCGGGCCGGCGCCCCAGGCGCTGTGTTTTGGGTTCGATTCGAGCAAAGTCCTTCTGAAACTGGGCGGGGGACCAGCGCTGATCCCGTCCGGTGAGGACCTGGCGTTGCTCAGCCCCGCTCCGGCCTGGCGTCATTACTTCGGAGACTGGAACGGATCGGCCTGCTGGGCTGTCAGCGTTGCGCCGGATTCGCCGGCGCCGGCCGGCTTCGCTTGGAAAGGATTAAGAGAGCTGTTCGGCCGCGCGGAGGAGGAATTGATCTGGGTGGCGGGACGCGCCGGGCAGCTGGTCCACTGGCACCGCAACCACCGTTTCTGCGGCCGCTGCGGAGCGGCCACCGAAGATCACCCGCAGGAGCGGGCCAAGCGCTGCCCGGGCTGCGGGCTGGTGAACCACCCGCGGGTATCGCCCGCCATCATCGTGGCCGTGGTCAAGCAGCGGCAGCTGCTTCTGGCGCACGCCGCCCGCTTTCCGGCCAAATTCTACAGCGTGCTGGCCGGTTTCGTGGAACCCGGCGAGACCCTGGAGGAATGCGTACAGCGCGAGGTGTTCGAGGAAACCGGAGTGAAGGTAAAAAACATCCGCTATTTCGGAAGCCAGCCCTGGCCGTTTCCGGATTCGCTCATGGTGGCGTTCACCGCGGAACACGCCGCCGGGGATATCCGTGTCGACCCGGCGGAGATCACCGACGCCGGCTGGTTCCCTGCCGACCGCCTGCCGGAGATTCCGCCGCCCATCAGCATCGCCCGCAGGCTTATCGACTGGTTCTACGCCCAGGCTATTATTTGATTTTCTGGATGTCCTCCTCCCGGCCGATGATCACCAGCACGTCGCTGTCCTTGATGATCGCACTGGCGCGGGGCACCAGCTGCAGCTTTTCCGTAAGCACGTCGCGGATGGCGATCACCTGCAGCTGGAAGCGTTTGCGCAGGTCGAGTTCGGCGAGGCTTTTTCCGATGAAGGCCGTGGGCGGGGCCAGCTCGCAGATGGTGTAGTCCTCGGAAATCGGCAGGTACTCCAG
>CAZNAX010000121.1:6071-10197 GCA_964570965.1 uncultured Desulfatibacillum sp. | reverse complement strand
GGATTGGAGAGCCTGCAACGAAATGACCTTATATGAGTTTTTCCTGTGCCGCATGCAAGCCCTGACCGAGAAAGAAGCCAAAACCGCGGACCAGTTGCGCAAGGAATTGGATGTTTCCAAAAACCAGCTGAACGTATGGCTCAAGCGGGCAACGGAAGAGGGGCAGCTTAACAAGAAGAAAGGTCCGGTGCGGTATGCGTGGATTCCCTCCAAGCCTAAACCAAAACAGACGACCATTTTCTGAAAATTCCGTTTAACCTCTTAGGGGAAGCATGCTTAAATCTAGTTTTATGAGATTATCACGGGCTGCGGGTGTGCGTCCCGCACATGGGATTCGACGAAACCGGCGCATACTGGAAGCTGATTGAAAAATACGACACCCTCTGGTTGGACACGACCATGGTGCTGACCGATTATTTCCCGCTTCCGGAAGTCGTCGACCTCAAGAAATACCGTCTGGAGCGGGTCATGTACGGATCGGATTTTCCAAATATTCCATTTGAATGGGACCGCGAGCTTAAGTGTTTGGTTGAAGCCGGCCTGTCCGATTCAGATCTCGAATGGATATTGAACAAGAGCGCGTCCGTTTTTTTCAATTTGAATAGTTAATCTCCTGGATTCCGGCTAAAAGCATGCCGGAATGACGACGTAAAGACAATTATGAGACCCTTAATAAGCAGGATGATTGCCGGCCCGGTGTCGGCAGGCTATCCTGATCATCTGCGGTGACAACGGGTATCCGCATGATTACGAGTTTGCACATGAAGCCGCGGTTTTGTTTCATCCTCATTGCCGCCCTGTGCGGGATAACCCTATCGCCGGCTATAGATGCAGCTGATTTCCTCTTTGTCTGGGACCCCAGTCCGGACCCGTCCGTAACCGCATACGGGATCTACCAGCGCAGCGGGGATTCGTCCTATCAAAAGATTGACGAGGTCCGCGTGCAGGACCTCGACGACCCGGCCCATCCCAGCTACCAGGTGACCGGTTTGGGCGACGGCGGCACCTTCTGGTTTGCGGCGACCGCGATTTCCGTCTCGGACAGCGAAAGCGATTTCGCCAACCAGACCTGCATCACGGTGAACGGCCAGGTCGTCGAATGCACCGAAAACGACGAGAACAGCGCCGCCATCCTTGTCAGCTGCTTTATCCGCGCCGCCGACGGAAGGATTTCTCAGAAGGCAGCGGGTCGGTGAGCGGGGGCTGAATCGAATGCCAATGATTTTATTCTTCAAAGGCCTTGAGAAGGCGTCTATCTAAGGAGACCAGTTCCGCCCCCGTTTGGCGCGCCAGCCAAAGGTAGGATGCATCATAGGTCGTCAGTTTTGCTCCTCTCGCGAGGTCGATGACTTCCAGGTGATCCACCGAGAGGACTTGAATGCCCAGTCGGCCGGCCATTTGAAAAACTTCGCGAATCTGCCTGGCCCAATCGGGATGCTTGACGCATTTTTTGAATGCGATGCTGGCCAGTTCGAACCACAACAGCTGCGGCGCTATGAGCGTTGACCTGGAGAGTCGATTCGCAACCGCTTCCGCCGAAGGTTCTCCAAAGATCAAGGCCCCCAGCGCCGATGCGTCCACCACTTTAACGGCCATTGCGGTCCTCCCGGACCATCGAGCGGGATTCGGCCGGCGTGCGCAGCCCAATGGAACGTACTCCCGCTAGGAAGTCGGTCGGGCTCAGGGGGCTTCTTCTTCCGGCGGCCTCCTCGATGATGGCCATCAGCTCGCCCTGCAGCGACCGGTGATTTCGGGCCGCTTTTGCGCGCAGCTCTGCGGCGATTTCGTCCGGGACATTTTTGATCGACAGGGTTACCGGCATGTCACACCTCCGTCCGCTGATTTGGAGCCAATATAGACCTATATTGGAACCATGTCAAGCAGCGGCGGTATGACGGCGGCCCGACACGGCTTTTCAGTCCTGAATGGATGTTGTCCGCGCAGACTGAGACGCAGTATGGATTCTTGGATATTCCAAACCGGTGTTCGGAGCGGTTCTTTGTCCGAGATGGCCCACATCGACGGTTCGTTGCTGGAAGGCGGCGGGCAGATTCTGCGCACCGCCCTGGCGCTATCCGTGCTGACCGGGCGGCCGTTCCGGGCGGAGCGGATCAGACGGAACCGTCCGGCCCCCGGCATCAAGCCGCAGCATCTGAGCGCCATCAAGGCGCTGGGCCGCATGAGCGGCGCCCGGGTCAGGGGCGCGGCCGTCGGCGCCGGAGAGGTCGAGTTCGTGCCGGGATCGCTGAGGCCGGGGGCGTATTTCTTCGATATCGGTACGGCCGGATCCGTCACGCTCATGATGCAGGCGCTGCTGCTGCCCTGCGTGTTCGCCGGGGGCGAAACGATCTTGCGGATCGCCGGCGGCACGGATACGCGCTGGAGCATCCCGGTGGATTATTTCACACACCTGATCCTGCCGGTCTTTCGGCGGTTTTGCGGGATCGAGGTGCTGGGTATGCAGCGCGGATTTTACCCCAAAGGGCAGGGGATATTGAAGGTGGGGGTCCGGCCGGACGTTCCTGTCTCCGCTTCCAAGGATATCGACTCCTGGCGGCGGGCGATCCGCCGGATGAGTGGCGGGTTGGACGTGAGCGCACGCTGCCAGCCGGTAGCGATAAAGGGTATTTCAGCCGCCTCCGAATTCCTGGCAAGGGCCCGTGTGGCCGAACGTCAGGCTGAATCGGCCGGGGCCGTGCTGGGATCCAGCCTGCCGGTGGATATCCGCGCCGAGTACTGCCGGAGCGCATCGCCGGGGACGGTGATCACGCTGTGGACGGTGGACGCGGAGGGGCGGTCGCTGGTCGGTGCGGATGCATTGGGTGAGAAAGGCAAACCCGCCGAGGAGGTCGGCCGTGACGCCGCCCGCAACCTGATGGAAACCCTGCGCACCGAGGCAGCCGTGGACGTGCATTTAGCGGACAACCTCATTCCGCTGCTGGCGATCACCGGCGGAACCATCAAGACCGCCCGCATCACCGACCACATCCGCGCCAACGTCTATGTGTGTGAGCGATTTCTGGATGTGCGGTTCAGGATAGATGAGGCCGCCGCGATGCTGACTGGCGAATGACTGGGCTGAACAGCTACCATAAGATCATCGTGCTATCCCTGGCGTTCAGCTGCTTGGCTGCGGTGGGCATCCGGGGCGGCATAGCGCCTGCCGGGAGAAAACCGGCGGCTGAGATGACGGTCATGATCGACATTCACGCAACCGAAGCCAGGCTGAGAGACCACCTCAAGGCGCTCACGGTCGATATAGGCGAGCGCAGCGTCCTGGCTCCTGAAAACCTGAAAAAGGCGGCGGGCTATATCCGAGACTTCTATCGGGAGATAGGGCTCTCGGCGCGCCTTGAGCCCTATGACTACCAGGGATTAGGGGTCGTCAACGTCGTCGCGGAAATACAGTCGAATCCGAACCCCGGCCGGCGGATCCTGATCGGCGCCCATTATGACTCGGTCGCGGGAACCGTGGGTGCGGACGACAATGCCAGCGCTGTGGCGGTCCAGCTCGAAACCGCCCGGCAGGTGATGATGCTGAATGGAAGCCAGGCGCTTAATTCTAACGTTGTAATGGTCTCCTTTGCGCTGGAAGAGCCGCCGGCCTATGGCACGCCTTACATGGGCAGCCGGATTTATGCGGAGCAGTCCCGCCGCCGGAACGAGCCGATCGACGCCATGCTGTGCCTCGAGATGGTCGGCTTCACCTGCCGTGAGCCGGGATGCCAGTCCTATCCGTTTCCACTGATGTTCTTCGGCTATCCCAAAGAGGGAAACTTCATCGGCATCGTCGGCAACTTCGATTCGCGCGGCCTGACCCGCAGCGTTCACGGCAGCTTCAGCAAGAACCCGAACCTGCCCGCCATCCGGCTGACCGTGCCCTTCAACGGCTGGGTGATGCCGGCCGTGCGTTTGAGCGATCACGCCTCTTTTTGGGATGAGGGCTTCAAGGCCGTGATGATCACCGACTCGGCTTTTTTCCGCAACCCTCACTATCACCTGCCGTCGGATCGACCGGAGACCCTCGATTACCGGTTTATGGCCGAGCTCGTGCAAAGCCTGGTCACGTTTCTGGCCCAGCTTGACTGACTGCGTCAGCCGGCTTGACTTTTGGAAGCTGATTCAA
>CAZNAX010000121.1:0-5971 GCA_964570965.1 uncultured Desulfatibacillum sp. | reverse complement strand
CTGGCATGAAGTACGTCATCATCGGAAACGGCGTAGCAGGAATCCACGCGGCCGAAACCCTCCGCCAGTTTGATCCTCCCGGCGAAATCACCATGATATCCGACGAGGCCCTCCAGCCTTACTGTCGGCCGATGATCAGCATGGTGCTGGAGGGATCCGTCGCAACTGAAAAACTCCCCATCCGCCCGGTTAGTTTTTATGATGATTTGAATATTACCCCAGCACTTGGGAGCAGGGTCTCGGCCGTCGATGTGGACAACCGCACGGTCTCCGTAAGTGGCAAGTGCTATCCGTATGACCGGCTTCTGATCGCCAGCGGAGCCGATCCCCGCCGTATCAAGGCCGACGGCCTCGGGCTCAGGAATATTTTTTTCATGCGCACCGCGGCCCATGTACGGCAGATGCTGGCCGTTTTGCCCGATGTCCGCAAGGCCCTCGTGCTCGGGGGCGGGCTGGTGGGCTTCAAGGCGGCCTACGGCTTGGTGCGGCGCGGGATTCCGGTGAGCATGCTCATCCGATCGGGGCACCCGCTGTCCATGCAGGTCGATGCCGAAGCCGGGCGCATGATCACGGACGAACTCAAGGCCCACGGACTGGACGTGCGCGTCGGAGCCGAAGCCGCGGCCTTCGAGGGAAACGGCCGGGTGGCTGCGGCACGCCTTTTCGACGGAACGCGGCTGTCCTGCGACATGGTTGTCATCGGCAAAGGCGTTTTCCCGGCGCGCAGGTTTGTTCCCAAAGATAAGATCAAAGTCGATGCCGGTATCGTCGTCGACGAGCACATGCAAACCTCGGCGCCCGGTGTGTTCGCAGCCGGGGACGTGGCCGAGTCCACCGACATCGCGCGCCGGACCCCCTGGGTCAACGCGATCTGGCCGGAGGCGGTCGCCCAGGGACGGATCGCGGGGATGAACATGGCCGGGCATCCGGCGGCTTACCCCGGCAGCTTGAGCCGCAACGTCATTCGGATCTTCGGCTTGGACGTGATGACCGCGGGTCTCGCTGCGCCCCCGGAGGCCGAAGGCTTCGAGACTCTCAGCGTTACAGACACCAGAGCCAGGACTTACCGCAAGCTGGTCTTCAGGGGAGACCGGCTCGTCGGCATGGTGCTGGTGAACTCAATCGAGCAGGGCGGCGTGCTGACGGCGCTGATCCAGAGTGCGACGCCCGTCCGACCGCCGCGTGAGGCATTGCTTAAACCGGGGTTCAATTTCAGACAATTGATGCCGGCATAGTCCGAATTGGAGGGCCTATGAAAGAGGTCATCGTTCACCCGGAACGCTGCGTGGGGTGCATGCAGTGCATGCCGGCCTGCGCCGCCGCGCATTCGCAATCCAAAAACCTGTTCCAGGCGTCGCTGGAAATCCCGCGCCCCCGGCCGCGGGTTCACGTGGGGGTGGGGCTTTTTAACGAGGGCTTCCCCAATCGCTGCCGGCACTGCGATCCGGCACCCTGCCTGCTCGCCTGCCTGCCCGGTGCCATCGCCCGCAGCGCGGAGAGGAACACGGTCTTCATCGACCCGAACCGCTGCATCAACTGCGCCTCCTGCGCCATGGCCTGCCCGTTCGGCGTGATCCGCTACCATGAAGATCACACCGCACCTCCGGGCAAAACCGTGGCCGTCAAATGCGACAACTGTTACGAACGGCAACTGGCGGGGCTGATCCCGGCCTGCGTGGAGGTCTGCAAGAGCGGGGCGCTGCGATTCGAGGAGCGCTCCGAGGCGATGAAACGCAAGACGGACGAGGTGGCGCGGACTGTCTCGGTCGGCGCCGCCCCGGTCGAACTGGCGCCGGGATTCGCGCTGCTGAACGCTATGAAACGCAAACAGATCGATCTCGCCAGGTAAGGAGGCCGCCATGAACGACAAGAGATACGATGCCAACACGATCACCGCAGACGGCCGGCTCCTGCTGAAGAAGCTGGAACGCGACGGCGTGGACAGCGTCTGGGACCGCTTCCGGGCTCAGCTGCCCAACTGCGGCTTCTGCGAGATGGGGCTGAGCTGCCGCATCTGCGTCATGGGGCCCTGTCGCATCGACCCGTTCGGCGAAGGCCCGCAGCGCGGCGTGTGCGGCGCGGATGCCGACATCATGGTGGCGCGCAACCTGGGCCGGATGATTGCCGCGGGCGCCGCGTCGCATTCGGACCACGGCCGCGACCTCGTGGAAGTCCTCGGGAAGGTGGCCGTCAACGCGGCACCCGGCTATCAGCTGCGCGATGTCGAGAAGCTCAAGCGCGTGGCCGCCGAGTTCGGGATCAAGCCGGACGGCAAGCAGCCGAGCCAGATCGCCGCCGAGCTCTCCGATGCCATGGCCGAGGAATACGGCACCCGCAAGAAGGAACTCACCCTGATCCAGCGCGCGCCGGCCAAGCGCCAAGAAATCTGGCGCCGGCTCGGGGTCGCGCCGCGGGGAATCGATCGCGAAACCTCCGAAATGATGCACCGCACCCACATGGGCGTCGACAACGACTGGAAGAGCCTGCTCCTGCACGGCATCCGCAACGCGCTCTCGGACGGCTGGGGCGGGTCCATGATCGCCACCGAGGTCTCCGACATCCTTTTCGGAACCCCGCAGCCCGGCGTCACCCGGGTCAACGCCGGCGTGCTCAAGAAAGACCAGGTCAATATCGTCGTACACGGCCACAACCCGGTGGTCTCGGAAATGCTGCTGCGCGCCTGCCAGGATCCGGACCTGCTCAAGCTGGCCAAGGACAAGGGCGCCGACGGGATCAACCTGGCCGGGGTGTGCTGCACCGGCAACGAACTGCTGATGCGCGCGGGGATCCCCATGGCAGGCAACCATCTCACCACCGAGCTGGTGCTGGCGACAGGGGCGGTGGACATGATGGTGGTCGACTACCAGTGCATCATGCCTTCGCTGGGGACCGTCGCGGCCTGCTACCACACCAAGATGGTCAGCACGAGCGACAAGGCGCGCTTCCCGGGAATGGAGCACCAGGAGTTTCACCCGGAAAACGCGGCTGCCAAGGCCACCGCGCTGGTCAAGGACGCCATCGCCAACTTCAACCGCCGCGGCGAAGTGTTCATCCCCGTGGAGCCGGTTGAATGCATGGGCGGGTTCTCGGTCGAGGCGATCCTCGGTGCGCTCGGCGGAACGCCCAAGCCGCTGATCGACGCCATCGCAGCCGGCAAGATCCGCGGGGCGGTGGGGATCGTAGGCTGCAACAACCCGCGCATCCAGCAGGACTACGGCCATGTGACCCTGACGCAGCGGCTGATCGAAAACGACATCCTCGTGGTGGATACAGGCTGTGCGTCGGTGGCCACCGCCAAGGCCGGGTTCAAGCAGTCGCAGGCGCTCGAAAAGGCCGGCCCGGGACTCCGAGAGGTGTGCGGGGCGCTCGGCGTGCCGCCGGTGCTGCATGTGGGAAGCTGCGTCGACAACGTGCGCATCCTGGTGCTGGCCTCGGCGCTGGCTAACGCCCTGGGTGCGGACATCAGCGATCTGCCGATCGCCGGGGCCGCTCCGGAGTGGTATTCCGAGAAGGCCGCGACCATCGGCGTTTATTTCGTGGCCTCCGGGGTCTACACCGTGCTGGGGCCCATGCCGCCCATAACCGGTAGCATGAACATCGTGAAACTCCTCACCGAGGGGCTGAACGATGTCGTGGGGGCGACCTTCGCCGTGGAGCCGGATCCGGAGAAAGCGGCTGTCCTTATCCGTACTCACATCGAGGACAAACGCCGGAAGCTGGGGTTGCCCTACATTCAGGTTTAGGTTTCTCTACAACCCTTTGCCTTTGCTTGAGAATCCGGAGAGGCTCAACCAGTTCGAGATAGGCGTGATCTGTCGAAATTCGATATCCGGATATCGAAATCCGAGACAATTACGAAATTCGAATTTTCAAAAGCCTGAAACGATCGCGCCCAGCGTTTCGATCGCCGTTTTGACCTTGGGGCCGAAGGGGGCGGCGCAGCTGATCTGAATGTAGTTGCGGAAGCGCTTTGAATTCGAACAGACCGTGCCCGGAATGATCGCGATGCGGCGGTCGAAGGCCGCCTGGTAGACGTCCAGACCATCGACGCCCGGCGGCAGCTGAATCCAGAGCAGCGAGCCGCCCCGGGGCAAGGCCAGCCGGGTCCGGGCCGGGAAATGTTTCTGGATCTCGATTGCGGTGCGGTAGATATGTTTTCTGAGGGCACTCCTCAAGGTTCGCAGGTGCCGTTCGTAACCCCCGCCGGATAGAAACCGCGCCACCACCCATTGATCCAGGGTGGAAGTGGAGATGGTAATGCCCGCCTTCAGGCGCCTTATTTTCGCATTGAAACGACGGCCCGGGATGATCCATCCCAGGCGCAGACCGGGCGCCAGGGTTTTGGAAAAGGACGAGCAGGTCAGCACCAGGCCGCCGCGGTCATAGGCTTTGAGCGGCCTGGGGTGCTGGTCGCCGAAGTAAAGCTGGCTGCTGATGTCGTCCTCGATCACCGGAATGCCTCGCGCGCTCACGAGCTCCACCAGGCGCTGCTTCCTGGCGTCGGGCACCAGCGCGCCCAGAGGGTTGTGAAAATTGGGCATGAACAGGCAGGCCTTAATAGGGTTCTTTTTCAAGCTTTTCTCGAGTTCATCGAGATCCACTCCCTCTTGAGGGTCGGTGGCGATTTCAACCACCAGCAGGCCGAGCTCCTTCAGCAGCTGCAGAAAGCTGAAATTGGTGGGCGCTTCGATGGCTACCGTATCCCCCCGCCGGGTGACGGCCAGCAGCGCGAGCGCGACGGCCTCCATGCAGCCGTTGGTGATGATGATGTCATCGGGTGTGATGCCGGCTATCACGCCTACCGTGCGCAGCGCGACCTGGCGCCGGAGTTCAGGGAAGCCTTCCGAGGGCGAGTAGGTCAGCAGGGTCCGCATCTCGTTGTGGGTGATGGACTTCAGGATGCGGGCGAACGGCTTGACGGGCAGCAGGGCGGGGTCCATGGCGGTGTTGCCGAGGGGCACCAGCCGGGGGTTGCTGATGGCTTCGACCACCGAATTGATCGCCGGCGCCAGGCTGACCCGTTGAGGGGGAAAGGATTTTTTGCTGAATACGGGGGTCTTCAGCTTCTGCAGCGCAACGGGCCGAACGTAATAGCCGGATCGGGGCCGGGCCGCGACTACGCCCGCACTTTCCAGCTCCAGGTAGGACTGATAAATCGTGGAGATGCTCAGATTCGTCTGCCGATGCAGGCTGCGAAGGGAAGGCAGTTTCTCGCCCGGTTGATATATCCCGTCAAAAATTCTTTTCTCGATCTCTGCGGCCAGCTGCCGGTAGCGAAACGCATCGTGGGGCGGCGAGGACGGTCGTTTCTTTTTATTCTTGACAAGAGGCATGGTGTCATTCCTGCTGGCAGCGGTAAACTGTTATGCCTTTTTTTCTAAAAATCTGTATCTGTTTTTTTATTATCACATTCGGTAATAATAGCCAAAATATTTCAATTTATTCTCAGGAGGAATCCCCATGGAGAAACCATCACGCAAGAAAGCGCAAAGATCCGGCAATTTTACGGTGAAAAGCGGGCTGGCGCAAATGCTCAAAGGGGGCGTCATCATGGACGTGGTCTCGGCCGAACATGCCGTGATCGCCGAGGAGGCAGGGGCCGTGGCAGTCATGGCCTTAGAGCGGGTTCCGGCCGATATCCGCGTTCAGGGCGGGGTGGCGCGGATGTCCGACCCCGGCCTGATCCGGGAGATCATGTCCTCGGTCAGCATCCCGGTCATGGCCAAGTGCCGCATCGGCCACTTCGTGGAGGCGCAGATCCTGGAGGCCATCGGCGTGGATTATGTCGATGAGAGCGAAGTGCTCACTCCGGCCGATGAAGACCACCATATCCATAAGCATGCCTTCGGCGTGCCGTTCGTGTGCGGGTGCCGGAATCTGGGCGAGGCCTTGCGCCGCATCGGGGAGGGGGCGGCTATGATCCGCACCAAGGGCGAGGCCGGAACCGGCGATGTGGTCGAAGCCGTGCGCC
>CAZNAX010000120.1:0-10319 GCA_964570965.1 uncultured Desulfatibacillum sp. | reverse complement strand
ATGGCGATTCCGTGATGGGACCCTCGCGGCTCTTGGGATTCGAGGGTTACCATAAAAGCGTGGGGTTTTGCAATTCGGATACAGAGTTCGTCACCTTACAGATTCATTATCTAAAACTGCGGAGTAAGCCGCCCCTATTACCTGCAAAAGGGGAGGCTTACCTCCTTCAGTTTGGGCGTGGCCTGAAGTACCAACAAAGGCGACACTATTATATACGGAGCAAATCCGAAATAAATTTAAATTACGTTGTCATTTGGTCGCGGACTAAGGTATCAATCCGCTCAGTTGCAGTATCTTTCCCATTCCACCGGACCTGAAGCGGACTTGAATTTCGTTAATCGGTTCGGATCTTACTCCTCCAGCTCGCTTTCTTTACTGATTTACCTATCTCTCCAATGAATTTGCCAACCCTCCTCTCGCAGGAGGTGAATCATGGCACAGGGCCAATATAAGCCTAAACTGACGACCCGCCACAACGCCGAAGAGAGGGCGCCCAAGTCAAGATCTTTGGAATTGAAAAGATTTATTCTTGTTGGTGCTGTTGCGGGTTTGATTTTAATTGTCGAGGTCGGGATATGGGAAAACCATTCTCAGGGCGAACCCCCCAGAACCTGGGCGATCGCCAACGAAATCAGATGTACCAACCTCAATGTCGTGGTTCACTCACCCGACCATATACATGTTAGATTGCATGGGATTCGGCGTACGGGTCTATCTGCACTTCCTGAATCAGGCTAATAGGCATGATTACTTACAATCGATTCTCAATGGAAAGGTTTTGAGCGAATGACGGAACGATTGCCTATTGAATTGCATTTGTGGTTATAAAATTTCCTTCTTCTTTTTTAGAGATCAACAAGCGATGAAATTATTTTTAATCATAGGAAGGTTCATTTTGCCTGTAATTGGCCTCCTAAAACCATAACTTGGTTTTATGGAGGCCTTTGAGTGTTTAGCCTGATTTTTCTTGAATCTAAAAAATGGCCCTTACAACTTTTTTGACTTGATGGAGGTGCTACATGGCAACCTATATTTCCTTGGTAAACTTTACGCAACAGGGGATTGAAAAAGTCAAAGAGAGCCCGATCCGCCTTGATGCCGTAAAGAAGGTTTATGAAGCAGCAGGCGGGAAATTGCTCCAATTTTTCTTGGTCATGGGCCGATACGACGTTATGGTATCAAGGGTATTTTCCCGTGAAGGAGTAGTTTATCCTTTAGGGGGCTTTCCTTCTGCAACCAAAAAGCGTTAACGCGCCCCTGCACATACCGGAAAGGTGGTGTATATGCGAAAAAGAATCACGATATGGGTGATTTGCTTTGTAGCTCTCATCGCTTGGACTGGATTGACTTTTGCTCAGACTGAAAAGCCAGCCGCAATTAAAACTATCAAGTTGCCGAGCGGCGAAGAAATTTTTGACATAAGCGGAGAGTGGGATGCTTCTGTTGAGTGCTACGGACCTTGGGAAGAGTATGGTTCCTATCCGCAACAGACAAGAATCACACAAGATGGAACCTCTTTTTCTGGCGTCAGAATGATAGATGATCCAAACAATCAAAAAGGGAGCCCATCAATTCGAGGGGATTTACTAAAAGACGGCTTCAAACTCGTCTACATAGTGGCGACAAGGGGAGCCATAAATGCCGACGGCAAAATCAGCGGGGATGGAAACAAAATTGTGGTCGATGATAGTTAGAAAATTAGATGGACTCTCACCAGAAAATGAAAAGGTGCTCATCAGTTAATTAGAAGGTCAGTCTTGGAATCTTGATCATGGTAGCTTAACCCGGATCACGGGTTGTGGCCCTTTTTTAAGCCAACTCCCAAGATGCCGAATCGCTTGAGCTCGAAGGTGTAACGCAGATCGAGCTGCGCTTTCATGAATTCCTCTTTCAGCTCGCCGCCGGCAAAGTGGTCGTGCTTCGGATGCGTGGTGAGTCGGCGGGTGATGAAATTCTGGTAGATCCAAGGCTAGTACTCCTCAAAGTAATATACCCCTCCCGGCTTCAGAACCCGATGGATTTCGGCCAGGGCGTCGCGCCATGCGGGCACATGGTGCAGGAAGCCGAAGCCGAAAACGGCATGTGCTGTTTCGCTGCGGAAGGGCAGCCGGGCAGCGTCGCCGACGCAGAACCGGGTCGGAGGAAGCACCTCTGGGGAAAGCCGGCTCTGGGCAAGCCCCACCATTTGCAGGTCTATGTCGGTCAGCAATAGCCGCCGCGGGTTGAACTGCTGCGCGAGCATCCGTGCACCAGCGCCGGCACCGCAGCCGATCTCGAGGATGTCCGCTCCCGGGCTCAGGGGAATCACCGCTCGGACCCACCGGATTACGAGTGCCTGCATGGCCTGACGCAGGGGGCTGTTCACGAACCAGCGCTCGAGCGGATCCTTTTTCATCCGTCCCATCCCGGGCCGACACCTCACGACCCGGCGGACCCGGGTGCCGGTGTCCGATGACGTATTGGCGCATGTGTTTGCCGGTTAGATAGAAGGCATTTACTTCACCGCCAGGTGCGCCACGGCAATGCCGTTGGTGAAGCGGCGGTAATCCACCTGTCGGAAGCCGACCTGCCGCAGCATGTCCGCCAGCTCCTCCGGCAGCGGGAACATGCGAATGGATTCCGGCAAATGGGTGTAGGCCTTGCGGGAGCCGGCGACCAGCTCCCCGATAAAGGGCATGATGCAGAATGAATAGACATCATAGAGCCATCGGAAGACCGGCCAAACCGGCCGCGAGAACTCCAGGCACATGAGCCGGCCGCCGGGTTTGAGCACGCGATGCATCTCCGCGAACCCTCGGCGCATGCGGGTGACATTGCGAATGCCGAAACCCACCATGACGGCGTCGAAGCTGCGGTCGGGGAAGGAGATCTGCTCGGCGTCGCCCTGGACGTGCCGGATGCGGTCCTCCAGCGGCTTGCCCCGCACCTTGGGCATGCCGGCCTCGATCATGGCGCGGTTGATGTCGTAGACGACGACCCGGCCCCGGAACCCGACCCGCCGGGCTGCCAGGATCGATAAGTCCCCGGTCCCCCCGCACACATCCAGTACGCGCTCGCCCGGCCGCAGATCCAAAAGACGCACGCTGGCGCGCTTCCAGGCATGATGGATGCCGAAGCTGAGCAGCGTGTTCATGAAATCGTAGACCGCTGCCACCGAGTTGAAGTGTTTCAGCACCCGCTGGGTCTTTTCGCGGGCCTGGATGCGTTCAAATCCGAAGAAAGCTTCGTCGCGCACCGCCGGGGCCTGGTCGACCTGGCGCCGACGCCGGTCATCCTCCAGCCACGTGTTTTTGCTCAAGGGCATTGAATCTCCATAGCCTCTAAAAAGGGCTCAAGGGGCCGAGGGATTCAGGCCACGGCCCATAATGCCCCCTTCTCTGTCCGCAGGCCTCCGCTCCATGCACTCAGGTCGAGTCGGCTGCTGCCGGGAGCACGGTCTCGGTGCCGACAACCTGCGCCATGAGCTGCTTCAGTTCATCGCCCTCGATGGTTTCCTTTTCGAGGAGCACCGTGACCGATTTTTCCAGAATGTCACGTCGGTCTTTCAGAATTTCCAGGGACCGCTCGTATTGAGCGCCGATGATGCTCTTGATCTCCTGATCGATGTCCTCGGCCGTGGCCTCGCTGTACTCTCCGGGCCCCTCCGGAATGGGGCTGAGGAACTGCGAGCGACGGTTGGGGGCGTAATAAACTTGGCCGACCTTGCTCATGCCGTATTCCTTGACCATGCTGCGGGCGATGTCGGTCGCCCGAGACAAATCGTTATGAGCGCCGGTGGAAATGTCGCCGCAGACGATCTCCTCGGCGGCGCGGCCCCCGAGCAGGGTGGTGATTTTGTTTTCCAATTCGGTCTTGCTCATGAGGAAACGGTCTTCGGTCGGCACCTGCATGGTGTAGCCCAAGGCGGCAATGCCGCGCGGGATCACCGTGATTTTATGAACCGGGTCGGTGTCCGGAAGAGACATGGCCACGATGGCGTGTCCCAGCTCATGGTAGGCCACGATCCTCTTCTCCTTGGGATTGATGATGCGGTTTTTCTTTTCAAGCCCTGCGATCACCCGCTCGACGGCTTCCTGGAACTCGGACATGCTGACCTGGTCCTTGCCGCGGCGTACTGCCAACAGCGCTGCCTCGTTCACGATGTTGGCCAGGTCCGCGCCCACCATGCCCGGGGTCATGTTGGCGAGCTTCTCGATGTCGAGGGCTTCGTCATATTTGATTTTCTTAAGGTGCACCTTCAGAATGGCCTCGCGGCCCTTGCGGTCGGGGCGGTCGACCAGCACCTGCCGGTCAAAGCGTCCCGGGCGCAGCAGGGCCGGGTCGAGGATTTCCGGCCGGTTGGTGGCCGCTAGCAGGATGACGCCCACCTGGGGGTCGAAGCCGTCCATCTCCACCAGCAACTGGTTCAGGGTCTGCTCGCGCTCGTCGTGGCCGCCCATGGTGCCGATGCCCCGTGCCTTGCCGAGCGCGTCCAACTCGTCGATGAAGATGATGCAGGGCGCCTTGGCCTTGGCCTGGGTGAACAGGTCCCGCACCCGGGCGGCACCCAGGCCGACGAACATCTCGACGAACTCCGAGCCGCTCATGCTGAAGAAGGGCACCCCGCTTTCACCGGCCACGGCCTTGGCGAGCAGGGTCTTGCCGGTGCCCGGCGGCCCGATGAGTAGAACTCCGCGCGGCATCTTGCCGCCGATCTTGGTGAAGCGCTCCGGCTCCTTGAGAAACTCGATGACCTCTTTGAGCTCCTGCTTGGATTCGTCCACCCCGGCGACGTCGTCGAAGCGCACGCCCACCTCGTCTTCCATGTAGATCTTGGCTTTGTTCTTGCCCAGCGACATGAAACCCGGCTGCTGGCCCTGCATGCGCTTCATCAGGAAGTACCAAATCCCTACAAAGAGAAAAATCGGAAAGATCCATGAGAACAAGTCACGCAGAAAGGTGGATTCGATTTCCCCCTTGAACTGGACATTGTGGCCGGATAGAAGCTCGGAGAGATCCGGGTCCACGCGGATGGTCCGGAACGGCTGCCCCGCCTCGCTGGAGTCTCCGGGAACCCTGATCCGGCCTTGGATGATGTTCGACGTGATGGCCACCTCGGTCACCCGGTCTTCATTAAGGGCCTTCAAGAATTCGCTGTAAGAGATGGTTTTGATGGAAAACGCCGAAAAAATCGCATTTTGGATGATCAACACCACCCAGACGCCCAGCAGGACGTACCACATGGAAAACTTATGGTGCTTCTCCATTTGCCCTCCATTTGATCCGGTCGGTTCTTCACGCAGCTAAAGACCCTGCGCTCCCAGAAATTTCAACCGAAATGCGAATACCATAAGCCACCACCGGCGAAAGCGCAACGGCTTTCCCGCCGGTTTTAGGGCATCATGGAGGACCGGGGTCGCGGGCGCCGACCGGTCCTTGCGCGGGGCGCTCAGATTTTTCTCAAGTTCGAGGGCATTGACGCGATATCCTAAACAGGACGTATCGTTTCCCTTCAAGACCAGCGAGAGGGGAGCCCTGTATGATCAGCGGTCAAGTTATCAATTATTGCAAGCCCGAACAAATCTCGACCTGCACCGCGGCAGATCAAAAAGAGCAGGCCGGCTGCACTTTTTACGAAAAATGCCGCCATGCCGAGCGCTGCATGTACTTCATCTTTGGTGAGTACTGCGATTGTTTGAAAGCCCAGCTCAACGCCTCGCTGGGCACCTGATGCCCTCAGATCGTTGAACTCGGCCGGATAGAACGGCGCGCGGCTTGCAGCGGGCCATTCTATGGAGTGGCGAACTTTCGGGCCAAATCGTTGTCGATGACGTAAATACAGACTTCCTTGGCGCCCTGCTCGTTGTAACGATATTTTTTTCCCAGGTTGGCCATCAGGTAGGCGACATCCTCCCGGATCTTCTTGTCGTAGGTTTTAAACGCCTCTTCGTTGAAATCCTTGATGGCTCTGCGGAAATTTTCATTTTCGAGCAGCGGATCCAAAACCTTCTCCTTGAGATTGTGGACGTAGCGATCGTTCAGATCCTGAAACAGCCGGGTTTGCGCGATGGGCCGTCCCTCCACCATGATTTCCTGGGTGAGGGTGTGGCGCGTGTATTCGCGCTGAGTCTCCTGGCGGAATTCGATGCGCTGAAAGCGGGTGGCACCGGACCCGATCAGGCGATACTCGACTCCGCGCAGGAAGTCCTCGGTGATCTCCAGCCTTTCTCCGGTGTAAGTGCACGTTGCCGACATGCCGACTTCGAAGTTGATGGCGAACAGGTAGTTTTGAATTTCCCGCGCGATCTGCTCCTCATTGTAGTAGTAAAGGGATTCTTTGACCTCCTGCAGAACCGTGTAGTCGTACATCCTCAGCAAGGAGTCCAGGAATCCCTGGGGAATGAGATCGCGCACCTCCTTGTGGACCTTCGTGAAAAACTTGCACAGGTCCGACATATTGATCAGATTGTTGTCCTTGGAATACGTCGAAAAAAACTCATTGAAAATCTTAATGGAGTCCCTTCCGGAAATGCCGAAGTCTCCCTCCGTTTCAGAGTCTGCGATGATCCGGCGCCGGCGCTTGGCGGTCAGCCGCTTGCGGTCTTCCTCCAACAGCCATTTCGGGATGTGGCCGGTGTAGATCTCCATTTTGAGCAGTTGCAGGTTCTCGTCGCAGTAAAGGCGGTATTTCTGGGGGTCGTTGATCCACTCCAGCATGGCATCGGAGCGCCGTTTCAGCCGCGAAGAGATGATCACTCGCGCGAAGTTGTGCAGCACCCGCGGCAGAAAGGCGTCATCGATGTGCCGGCCGAAAATATTCCGGTAGATTTCCACCTCGGTGTTGAGGTCCATGACATAGGGGATGTTGATGTACTCCACCCGATCCAGGAAGCTCTGAAACCCCTCAATATTTTTCTGGTCTTCCGGGTTCATGACTGCCAGCAGCAGTGAATTGACGTTTTCCTCGATGTCTTCGACCTTGTGGAGGCCCTCGCTGATAATGTTGTGAAGCTCGATCAGCCGTTCGGCGTTATGCGATTTCACGTCCATCAAAGCGTAAATGCCGTTGTTGGTTCGGGCATAATGCGAGAAGAGGTATTTGACCGGATGGCTGTCGTTCAGGATGCGGTTGATCTGCTTCTGAATGAGAGGGTTGGCGAGCACTTGCTGGCGCAGGGGGCGGTCGCCGGGGCTAAAAACGCTGATGCCCTCACCCAGCCGCCGGTTGAAACGGTAGGGTCGCGCATATAGGCATTCGAATACCCGGCGAGGGCTTTTCAAGCGGTAGAGCAGCGCGTCATAGAGCGAGCTGCAAATGGTGCAGGGGGGGTCCTTGAACACCCATTCGTATTCTTTTTCCGTCGCCAGCTTATATTTGAATTGGTCGTTCTTGAACAGATCGTCGAAGAAATCCCGGCGCAAGGCCTTGGGGATCATCAGGATGGGGTTGTCGTGGCTGGGGCAGGGAATTTCGATCGTATGGCCGTTGACGTAGGCGGCATCCATCATGCCGCTACCGTGACGGTCCGGTTCATCGCAAACCGGCGTTGCATCCGAATCACTGGGATTGAAGGTTTCGAGCAGGCGCGACAGGCGTTCGATCACCGGATGCTCGTTGGCGTTTGTTGTCGTGCAGAACTTGCGGCGGTCAAACCGCCAAACCACTTCGTAGCGCATTCCCGCTTCGGTGCCGGTGTACGCCTCAAATTTCCGCAGCAGGTTGTTCAAGAACGTGCTTTTGCCGCAGCCGGGGGGGCCGCGAAAGATGTAAATCTTGTTCTGCTGAGCGCCGCGCTTCATGAATTCCACGAGGCTGACGAGACGGTTGGCGAACAGGCGATCGGCGAAAAACGGGTGATCCACGTCTTGAACGAACAAGCGGTTGCAGTCGTAGTTGACGAAATGAATCGACTCGGGGTCATCCGGATACTCGTCGATCCCCTCTCCCACGTAAGCGGTTACCATATCGTAAAACACCTGGAAAATGTTGCGGATCACCGTTGCGGGCCGAGCGACCAGGTGCTTCAAAAAATCTTCGAAGGCGACGGGCATGCGCTGTTCGAGGGTGCCCGCCGCGTGGTCGAGCCCTTGAAGGGCGGATTCGACGACAGGGGTGTCCCTCACTGAAACGTTTATAGGGTCTTTGCGGTTGTCCATCCGTGTCAGAGCACTTCGCGTGTGAGTGAGCGATCTTGCATGGTGTAAAGCACCCGCTGCCAGGTCATTTCCCGCTGTTGCCGCTCCTCGCCGAGAGACATCTGCATGCCGGGCAGAGCCGCGGTGCTCGGGACGGGTTCGGCGTGAACGACCTCGCTGGTTTCAAGCCGCACGGGTTTGCCCCACAGGTATTCAATGCCCAGCATGGTATTGGCGATGAATTCGCGCACCAGTGGCTTGCCCTCGAAGCGGTGCACGAGGTAGAGGGCGCCGTTGCCGGTCTTGGGGCGATCCATCTCGATGCAGGGGGGATGATAGAGGCCGTCCAGAAGCATGGCCCGGTAGTTCTCGGCTGAGCGGCTCTTGACGTAAATCTCCCACACCCCTTTGGCCTGGTTCAGGCGGCGACCGGCAACAAAGAGGCGGAAGCGGTTGACGAAGTCCTGATCGATATACGTGTTGACAAACAAAAAGTCGTTCAGGTTTTCGCGGACCTTGAAGAGAAGGCTGCGGCCGCCGCCGGTGCGACGGTCGTAATGCTCCCGCTCCCAGGCGTCGGTCACCCTGCGGAATTCTTGGGTGTGCCGGCCCGTCTCTCCCTGGTCCGATAGGTATTGAAACATCCGCATGCCCAGCGCGTAGGGATTCAGCCCAACCCGCGGCATAGCGGTCACCCCGGCGTGGGTGCGGGCGAAATCGACTTCATGTCCAGAGATCCGGTCGTCCTTCAGGAAAAGCTGTTCGTGCCAGTAGCTGGCCCAGCCTTCGTTCATGATCTTGGTCCGGATTTGGGGCTGGAAAAAGAGCGAGGTCTTGCGGACGACCTCCACGATCGGCTTCATCCAGTGGTTTTTCTCCTTTTTGAGGAACTCGGAGTGCTCAAGGATGAACTGCATCACGTCCTGCCGGCTGGCGGGTTTGGCTTCGAGGCTCTTCTTGTAAAGGGCGTCGAATTCAGGGTATTTCCGCAACACTTCGGCAAAAAAGGCCTGTTCGCCCAGCTCGGGCGATTCCCGCAGACAGGCGTTGTAGCGCTCGATTTCTTTGATGAATCGGTTGGGTTTGGCTGCACGCACGGTTTGCAGGAAGCGGTCGAAATAATAATCCAGCATGCGCGAGCGCACCGTTTCCGGACCGCGGTTCAAGCGGCCCAACTCGGCATGAAAACCGACCAGGTTGTCGATGCTGCGCGCGAATTCGATGACGTAGTCCACCCAACGGCCCTTTTCGGAGCGCAACTGGGCGATCATGCGCTTGTCCGAGAGGGCCTGGCCAGTGAAATCATAGTCCCAGGTATGGCGGAAGTAGAGGTTGTTTTGGAAAAAATCGATGTGGGCCAGAACGTGATAGAAAATCATCACGTTCATCCAGTCGGGATTGTTGTCGTTGTAATAGGAAATGGCCGGGCGCGTGTTGATGACGGTCTCGTAAGGGTTGCTCGGGTAAAGCTCGTAGCGTCCCTTTTCCTTGAGCACCTCCACGTCGTGGACCCAGTAATCGTAAAGGGTGGGGATCATCAGTTTGGGGGTCAGCTCAAGGAGGTCCCGGTTGGTCACGAGATACTCCAGGGTCTCCTGGTCAAAGCCCAGGCCGACATCGGCTGCGCGTTCCTTGCAGCCCTCCATGATTCCCTTGGTGTGTTGGCTGATCAGTTCCATTGTCCCTTGCGTTCTCAAATGAGGACCGGACTCCCGGCCCTCATTCGGAGATCAGCGCCTTGATCCCTTCGATCAGGCGCGGCTCGTCCGCGTCCTCGCGCATGACATCCATGCGCAGAAGCTTCGGCTTGTCTTCCAGCAGGCCGGATGCGCGGACGTATTTCTCAACCTCCGTCCGTTGCCCTTCTTCGTGCGCATGCTGGGCAATGGTAATTCCCACCCGGCTGGCGTAGCTCAGCAACTTCTTCAGCTGCGGGATGCATTGGGCGCCGTCATGGTCCCAGTCGTCGCCGTCCGTGCCGTGAAAGACATAAATGTTATAGTCCCGTATCAGGTTTTCGCGTTCAACGATTTCGTTCACGAGGGTGAACGCCGAGGAGGCTTGAGTGCCTCCAGCCACTTTGGAATTGTAATAGGTATAGAAGTCCGGGACCTCTTTGGCCTGGGTATCGTGCAGGATGAAACGGGTCTCGACCTGCATCGCATACTGGTAGACCAGCCAGCTGTAGATCATGACGTGCTGGG
>CAZNAX010000119.1:0-10327 GCA_964570965.1 uncultured Desulfatibacillum sp. | reverse complement strand
ACCACCGACGCCGGCGCCACCATCAACCGCATCCTGGGCATGTTCCCCAACGAGGACGAGCAGCAGATCCGCATCCGCCTGGCGGACTCTCTGCGTTGGGTCGTCTGCCAGCGGCTGCTGCCGAAGATCGGCGGCGGCCGGGTGGCGAGCTTCGAAATCCTCGGCACCAGCCTCCGGGTGAAAGATGCCATTCTCAACGGCGAAGCCGAGGGAAAAACCTTTCACGATATCATGGAAGCCGGCAATGCTTTCGGAATGATCACGTTCGATCAGCACTTGGTCTCATTATACGAGCAAGGGCAAATTACCCAAGAGACGGCCATGGCGTATGCCTCCCACCGCGGCAACGTGGGCCGAGGGATTGACATGATCAAGAGCGCGCGCGGCGAAGCCACCACCGACATCAGCAAATTGGAGATCGACCGCACCTACAACAAGATGATCTGATGACCGCCTGAGCTCCGGTCATCGCGGCGTTGCGCCGCACCCCGCCGCCGCGCCGCTTAAAAGAGGATACCCGTATGAACATCGCCTGCACCAGCTGCCAAAGCCAGTTTAAAATTGCCGACGACAAAATCCCGCCGGGGCAACCGGCGTCCTTCCTGTGCCCCAAATGCCAGGCCCGGATCACCGTGGGCGCCGAGCCGTCTGCGGCGGTGGGCAAAGTCTCCCTCAAGGATATCGATACCAGCTCCTACAACCCGGCCGACCGGCCGTTTGACTTCATAGAAGAGGAAGGCAAGACCGCCCTGGTGTGCGAGCCGAATCCCTTGCTGCGCAAGCCGATCATCGAAAGTCTGGAGTTGATGGAATATCAAATCACGGTGGCTGAAACGGCGCGCGAGGCACTCAAGCGTATGCGCTACCACGTCTATGATGTCGTGGTGGTGGACGAAAATTTCGACACCGACAACCCGGAGACCAACGGCGTCTTGATCTATATGGAACGCTTGGGCATGGCCATCCGCCGCAACATATTCGTCACCATGATTTCCAACCGCCACCGAACGATGGACAACATGACCGCCTTCCTGAAGAGCGTCAACCTCATCATCAATTCTAAAAACATAGAAGACACCGGGAAGATCCTCAGCCGCGGGCTCACCGAATACCTGGCTTTTTACCGGGTGTTCCGGGATAAGCTCAAGGAAACCGGCCGGGCCTGATCCCGCCGGCGCCCGACCCGCGATTCATAGCTGCCTTCCGAACTCCGGCTTTAAAGAACTTGCCTGGGGGCGAACCCATCTGGTATTATCGCCGAAGCTCACCAAGGCCTTGTGAACGTTCCCATGAAAAAAACTCATCGGGTTCCCCAAATAAACGCCGTTGCAGACGGCGTTTATCAGATCACGCTGACACCGCCCCTGGATGGATTTTCAGACTTCATCAGTGCCTGGGTGGTGACCGGGCACCCGTCGTTTCTGGTGGATGTCGGTCCCGGCTCTACCGCCGATCAGCTCCTGCAGGGGCTGGATAGTCTGGGGGTCGCGCGCCCGGACTACCTCCTGCTCACCCATATCCACCTCGATCATGCCGGTGCGGCCGGCGCGATTTCTCGGCGGTTTCCGGAGGCCCGCGTCGTCTGCCACGCGAAGGGCATCCCCCATCTGGTCGACCCGACCCAGCTGTGGGAAGGCTCCCGTAAAGTGCTGGGACCGATCGCCGAGGGCTATGGCCCGCTCGAACCGATCCCGGCGGAGCGCTTCGTTGCCGCCCAGGAATTTCGCGACGAGACCCTCATCGCCCTGCTCACCCCGGGCCATGCGGCGCATCATGTCAGCTACCGGAGCGCTCGCGGCCTTTTCGCGGGCGAGGCCTGTGGGGTATACTACCAGCTGGGCGAAGGGCGAGAGTATTTAAGGCCGGCCACGCCGCCCCGCTTTTTTTTGGATAGCGCGCTGGCCAGCGTCGACGCGCTCATTGAACAAGCTCCGTCGCGCATGATGATCGGTCACTTCGGCGCAGTGGAGGATGGTGCCAAATTACTGAAACGGCACCGCAAGCAATTGATCTTCTGGGAGGAATGGTTATCACGGATGGCGAGGCGCTATTCGGCCGAAGAGGCTCTGGACGTCTGTGCGGAGGGGCTGCTCCAGGAAGACCCCTGCCTGGCTGCCTTTCGCGCCTTTCCGGAGCCGGCTCAACGGCGCGAGCGCTATTTCCTGAAAAACAGCATCAACGGATTCTTGGGGTGGCTCCGCAATTGAGGATGGCGTCCACCACCTTCACCGTGGCGACCGTATTTGCGACGTCATGCACGCGGACGATGTGGGCGCCGTTGAAGATGGAGGCCGCCACCGCGGCCTGGGTGCCGGTTTCCACCACCGGCCAATCCGGAGATATGTCTTTATCCCCTTCCGGCTTGACCAGCCGCCGGATGAAGGACTTGCGCGACGGCCCCACCAGAAGCGGCAGGCCCAGACCGGCGAAGTCGGCCAGCCGGCGGATGAGTTGCAGGTTGTGTTCCGGCGTCTTGCCGAAACCGATCCCGGGGTCCACGATCAAACGCTCTCTGCGGATTCCCTGGCTCTCGGCAACATCGACGGCCTGCCGGAGGAAGGCGTAGATTTCTCCCACCAGGTCGTCATAGTGGGGAGCCACCTGCATGGTTCGCGGCTCCCCCCGCATGTGCATTAGAATCACGGGCGCCCCGAACTCAGCGGCCAGCGCCGCCAGATTTGCATCCGATTTCAGCGCGCTGATGTCGTTGACCATGGCGGCGCCGGCCTCCAGCGCGCGCCGGGCAACGGCCGTTTTGGACGTATCGATGCTGATCGGAATTCGGGTCTTTTCCGCCAGCTCCGCAATCACCGGCACCACCCGCCGGATTTCTTCGTCGGTTGAAACCCGCTCCGCGAACGGCCGGGTGGATTCTCCGCCGACGTCGATGATGTCAGCCCCCTCGGCGGCCAGCCGCAACCCCTGCGCGACGGCCTCCCTGGGATCCAGAAAGCGCCCGCCGTCGGAGAAAGAATCCGGCGTCACGTTCACAATCCCCATGATGCAAGTGCGGCGGCCCAGTTCCAGATGGTGCCGCCCCCACTCCATCCGGTGAAAGCGTCGCGGGTGCATTCCGCCGACTACGCCTGAGGTGGAGCGGCCGGGGAGGACTTCGCCGGTTCTTCATCGTCCTCGATGTGCTTGGACGGCAGCTGGATACCCGGACGCATGCCCAGGATCAGCTCATCCAGCTCTTTGCCCATAACGGTCTCTTTTTCCAGCAGTACCTCGGACAATTTGTGGAGGATATCGAGGTTTTCCGCCAGAACGGAGCGCGCACGCTCATAGCAGGTTTTGATGAGCTTGTTGATCTCCTCGTCAATCACCCGAGCGGTGGCATCCGAATAATCCCGGTGCTGGACGATCTCACGACCCAGGAACACATGCTCCTCGCCTTTGGAATAATTCAGCGGACCGAGCGTATCGCTCATTCCCCATCGGCGGACCATCTGCTCGGCCAGGGCCGTAGCCTGCTTAATATCGTTGGCGGCTCCGGTGCTGATGCGGTTGAAGACGATCTCCTCCGCCACCCGGCCGCCGTAAGCCACCGCCAGCTCGCTTTCCAGCTGGTCCCGGTATTTGAAGTCACGCTCCTCCGGCAGGAACCAGGTCACCCCGGCAGCCCTCCCGCGCGGTATGATGGTGATCTTATTGACCGCGTCGGTTTCCGGCAGGAAGCGCGCTACCAGGGCATGGCCGCCCTCGTGGTAGGCGGTCACCTTGCGGTCCTCCTCCCTGATCACCTTCGATTTGCGCTCCAGCCCCATATAGACCTTGTCCTTCGCATCCTCGAAATCCTGGATGTCGAGCCGTTCCTTGTCGCGCTTGGCGGCCAGCAGCGCAGCCTCGTTCACCAGGTTCTCGAGGTCGGCGCCGGAGAAGCCGGGCGTGCCCTTGGCCAGCGTCGTGACGTTCACCTCCGGAGCCACCGGCGTCTTGCGCATATGCACGTTAAGAATCTTCTCCCGGCCGCGAATGTCCGGCAGCGACACCACCACCTGGCGGTCAAAGCGTCCGGGCCTTAGCAGGGCCGGATCCAGGACATCGGGGCGGTTGGTGGCCGATATCAAAATGACGCCTTCATTGGATTCGAAGCCGTCCATCTCGACCAAGAGCTGGTTCAGGGTCTGTTCGCGCTCGTCGTGCCCGCCCCCCAGACCTGCACCGCGATGCCGCCCGACGGCATCGATTTCGTCGATGAAGATGATGCACGGAGCGTTTTTCTTGCCCTGAACAAACAGGTCCCGCACCCGGGAGGCGCCGACGCCGACGAACATTTCCACAAAATCGGAGCCGCTGATGCTGAAAAAAGGCACCCCCGCCTCACCGGCAATGGCCCGCGCGAGCAAGGTCTTGCCCGTGCCGGGCGGTCCCATCAGCAGAACCCCCTTGGGGATGCGGCCCCCCAAGCGCGTAAACTTCTTGGGGTCTTTGAGAAAATCCACGATCTCCTGCAGCTCTTCCTTGGCCTCGTCGATGCCGGCAACGTCTGCGAACGTCACCTTCTCGGAATTGTCGGACATCAGGCGGGCGCGGCTTTTGCCGAAGGAGAGGGCCTTGCCGCCGCCGGACTGCATCTGGCGCATGAAGAAGATCCAGACACCGATCAACACCAGCATCGGGAACCAGGAAACCAGCAGCGACATGTACCAGGGGGATTCCGATTCCGGTTTGGCATTGATGACCACCTTCTTCTGCCGCAGCATGCCGATCAGCTCCGGATCGGCCGGAGCATAGACCTTGTAGCGAGACCGATTGACATCGGTCACGTAAAGTTCCTTGCCCTGGATCACGACTTCCGCCACCCGATCTTCGTTCACCATGGCCAGGAACTGGGAATAGTTTAGGTTCGATTCGCTCAGGTGCTGCTGGCTGAAAAGGTTGTAAAGCATGATCATCATCAGCGTGATGACCAGCCACAGCGCCAGGTTCTTGTAAAACGGATTCAACGCCACTTACCTCCTCATTGGATGCAACCCCACGACGATCTGAAAGCCCAAGACGGCGACGATCAGGCTTGCTCTTAGCTGAAAGTATTCCGTATCTCCGACCAAAATTCAAGTGCGATTTGCGCTTGGATGGGCGAATTGTTTGAAATCGAGGCTCTGGCGGGCCATTTTGCGTCGGGACGATGGGGTCAGCCCACATCGAATATGTAAATTAATCACTTCCTAATGGGTTAGCAAGGATCCACTCGGCCTTGAGCACCTGTCGAGTCCGGCGACTCAGACGCACGTGGTGGTCGATGCGGTGCCCGGCCACCCATAGGACCCGTCCTTTACTGAGCAGCAGCGGGCAGCGGCGACGCTGGTCGCGAGGGATTTTGGCATCAATGAAAAATTTCTTTACCTTCTGAGTGCCCTCCAGGCCGAACGGAGAAAACCGATCACCGGGCCGGAAGTTGCGAACCGTGACCGGAAACTCGACCGCCGCGGCATCCAGATAGGCGGTCAGCGGACCCGCCCCGGACGGACTCACTGCCGCATCCGGCTCGATTGCAGTCAGAGCGATCGCGTCGCCGGTTTCCACCACTGTCAACACCCCGCAACTTTCCATACGGTAGGAATAGTCGGGGCAGGCGGCGGCCGGGTGTTTCCCGCCAAGGCCGAAATCATCGCTTGAAATCGTGAGAGCGTCTCCTTGACGCCACACTCGCACGCCCCCCGGCAGGTGCAGCGGTCCGCCCGCGCCCGTTTTTTTGGCCAAGCCCAGGATGGCTTCGACGTGTACGAAGGCGATGCGCCGCAGATCCATCCGGACCAAACGCAACCCGGCACGAACCAGCCGGCGCTGGAGCGCCGGCACCACTTCTTGCAGCGCGCGCGCTCGCAAGGTCAGCCGCCCGGGCTGGCGGGAGATGACGGTTTGATCAAGGAGGGGCTGAACCTGGCTCTCGATCCAAGTCTCCTCCTCCCGCAAGATTTCCACCGCTCGGTGCAGCACCGCACGCACCCCCGGCTGGTAGTCTCGCTCCAACAGCGGAATCAGTTGATTCCGGATGCGGTTACGCAGGAAGCCGTCGTCGGCATTCGTGGGATCTGCGAGAGCGGAAAGGTTGCGGCGGCGCAGATAATCCAGAATGTCCACCCGCGTCGCGCGGATCAACGGACGGATGAAGCGCCCCTCTCGGATCGGAGGCATGCCGCCCAGGCCAAGTCGACCGCTGCCGCGAAGCAAATTCAGCAGGAAAGTCTCGACGTTGTCGTCCGCGTGGTGAGCCAGTGCAACTTTATCGAAAGCGTGACGATCGGCCGTCTCTTGAAAAAACCGGTAACGGGCCTTCCGGCCCGCTGCTTCGAGCGACAAACGCCATCGGCGTTGAAAACCGCGCACGTCGACACGCTCGCTGTGCAGCGTGAGGGAGAGGTTCGCAGCGACCTGCCGGATGACGTCCACTTCCCGCGACGACTCCTCCCGCAGCCCGTGATCCAGATGGGCGATCCCCAACCGGAGCTGCCAGCCCGATGCCCGTTCCGCAAGCAGATGTAAAAGTGCCAGAGAGTCCGGCCCGCCAGAAACGGCCACCAGGATGGCATCGCCCGGGACGATCAGGTCGTACCGGGCGATCGTTTCGTCGAACCGTCGACCTAGCGGACAAGGCAGGCAGCCGGCGGGATAATTATTCATGCATTTTCACAACCGCTTAATCTTTAAAAGAATAATTGTAGGATAGATCCAACACCGAGTCAACGTCGGCCCTGCGAGAACCGGGTGGGCCCTAATTTTTCACTTGAAAAAGTAATTTAAGTGCGTATGCTGCAATCGTTCAGACCTGCAGATCCCCGCAATGGCCGGACGACCCGTTGCGGAAACGCTTCGGTTCTTCGGCGCCGGACAGAACCTATCGCCTGGATCATCCTGCTGGTCGCCACGCAACAGACGGTCACGAACCTCGTCAGATCCGGAAGGAAGCAGCGATAAGTGATGCTGGCTGTGTCGTGGTCGGTCACCGGACGGGATGATCCAGGCTCTCTTTTCGTTTACACCCCTTGCCTCCTCCGCATGCACGCCTATCGTTTTACCAGCTATTCCGGCAAGCGGTTATGTCACCCATCGGCGCGGCGGGGCTTGGGCCGCCGCGCGCCGCAACCGGAATGATAACTAAGCCTCTATTTTTTCGATGAAAAGCAGAGGCCGCCCAACTTGACATCAGAGCATCCTGCTTTATTTTGACCGTCGGTTAACGAAAAATATGCAGAAAGAGACAGTTATGTCCGAACCGCGTAAGATTAAGGTAGTAACCGATGAGGAGGATGAATCCGGGCCAGCGTCCAATGGCTCTGGCGAACCGGATCCGGCCGCAGCAACCCAGGAGAACGGGAATTCCACCGGCGACGGGCAACCCGCCGCGGGAAAGGGCCTGAGGGATATTCAGTCTAAGCTGGACGCCAGGGAAAAGGAGCACAAGGAGACGTACGATCGGCTGCTGCGGGTCACTGCGGAGTTCGAGAACTACAAAAAGCGAATGTCCCGCGAGATGGAGGACTTTCGGAAATACGCCAACCAATCGCTCCTGAAAGAGATGCTGTCGGTTGTCGATCACATCGAACTCGCCGTCCAGGCCGCCGGCGCTCCGTCCGCCGCAGACACGAGCATGGTTGAAGGCCTGAATCTAACCCTCAAGGAGTTTTTGCGAATCCTTGAAAAGTTCAAAGTAAAACCGATTGAAGCGGTGGGGCAGCCCTTCAACCCTCAAATGCATGAGGCCATTATGCAGGAGGCCTGCGATCGACTGCCGGAAAATACCGTCGTGCGCGAGATGCAAAAAGGCTACACGATCCACGACCGTTTGCTGCGACCTTCCCTGGTAGTGGTGGCAGCCCCCCAAGGCCCCCAATCGGATTCGACTCCCAATGCGTGATAGGAAACCGCTTACGTACATTAATTCAGAATAGTCCAAGGAGGATCTAACGTATGCCCAAAGTCATCGGAATCGATCTGGGTACCACCAATTCCTGCGTAGCAATCATGGATGGAGGCGACCCGAAGGTTATCACCAATCCCGAAGGCGGACGCACCACGCCATCCGTGGTAGCCGTCACTGAAAGCGGAGAGCGCCTGGTGGGTCAGATCGCCAAGCGTCAGGCGATCACCAATCCGGAAAATACGGTGTTCGGCGTCAAGCGCCTGATCGGACGGAAATACGCGACCAAAGAAGTTCAATACGACAAAAAGGTGCTGCCCTACAAAATTGACGAAGCCTCCAACGGCGATGCCCGCCTGACCATTCGCGGCAAGCCTTACAGCCCGGCCGAAATCTCTTCCTTCATCCTGGCCTTTATCAAGAAATACGCCGAGGATTACCTCGGGGAGAAGGTGACCGATGCCGTCGTCACCGTTCCCGCCTACTTTGACGACAGCCAGCGCCAAGCCACCAAGGATGCGGGCAAAATCGCGGGGTTAAATGTACTTCGCATCATCAACGAGCCCACGGCAGCCGCCTTGGCCTACGGCATGGACAAGAAGCGCGAGGAGAAAATTGCAGTCTTTGACCTCGGCGGCGGAACCTTTGACATTTCAATTCTGGAAATCGGCGAAGGGGTCTTCGAGGTCAAAGCCACCAATGGTGACACCCATCTGGGCGGCGACGACTTCGACATGCGCCTGATCACCTACCTGGCGGACGAATTTAAAAAGGATCAGGGCATCGACCTGCGCAACGACAAAATGGCCCTGCAACGGCTCAAGGAAGCCGCCGAAAAGGCCAAGATCGAGTTGTCCACGTCGATGGAAACCGACATCAATCTGCCGTTTATTACGGCTGACGCCAGCGGTCCGAAGCATCTGAACCTCAAGATTACACGCGCCAAGCTCGAAGGCCTGGTGAGCGATATCCTGGAAAAGCTGGAGGAGCCCTGCCGGACCTGCATGAAGGATGCCGGCCTGAACCCGCGAGAGATTCACGAAGTCATCCTGGTGGGCGGTATGACCCGCATGCCTGCTGTGGTGGAGCGGGTGCGCCGGATCTTTGGCAAGGAACCCAACAAGGGGGTTAATCCGGATGAGGTCGTGGCCGTGGGAGCCGCCATTCAGGGTGCGGTCCTGAAGGGCGACGTCAAGGACGTGCTGCTGCTCGACGTCACGCCGCTGTCCCTGGGCATCGAGACATTGGGGGGCGTCATGACCCGTTTGATCGAGAAGAACACCACGATCCCGACTCGCAAGAGTCAAATCTTCTCGACGGCCACCGACAGCCAACCGGCCGTATCGATCCACGTCCTGCAGGGCGAACGCGAAATGGCCGCCAACAACAAGACCTTGGGACGCTTTGAACTGGTGGGGATCCCCCCGGCGCCGCGCGGCGTGCCGCAGATCGAAGTTACTTTCGATATCGACGCCAACGGAATTGTAAACGTGTCGGCCAAGGATAAAGCCACCGGCAAGGAGCAATCGATCCAGATCACCGCGTCCTCCGGACTGAGCAAAGAGGAGATCGATAGTTTGGTAAAGGATGCCGAGTCGCACGCCGAGGATGATCGCAAAAAACGCGACCTGGTCGAGGCTCGCAACCATGCCGATACCCTGATCTATTCGACCGAACGCTCCATCAAGGACCTCGGGGAAAAGGTCGACAAGGACACCCGGGTCAAGGTGGAGGAAGCCATCGGCAAATTGCGCAAGGCCATGGAAGGCGACGACAAGGAGGAAATCCGGCGCCTGAGTGAAGAGCTGACCAATGCCTCGCACAAATTGGCCGAAGCGATGTACCAGCAGGCCTCGCAGGCGGAAAGCCAGAAAGCCGGTGAAGCGGGCGGTGCGAAAGCATCCAAGCCCGAGGACGATGTCGTCGACGCCGACTTCGAAGAAGTCAAAGACGACAAGAAGTAGTCAGCTTTGTCTATGCGATGCCAAGAACCCGCCGATGCCGTGGTATCGGCGGGTTCTTCGTTTAAGATCGTTGTACTGCTCCCGCATCAGTCGATGGCGGGATCCGGGAGGATACTCATGGAAGAAAACACCGAAGATAGACGCGAAGTGGACGCGTTGTGCCGCGAGTGCGGACATGCGTTCAAGGCTTTTGTCGATCGGGTGGCTTTCCCGGGTGGTGCCGATCCGGCCGGGCGCCCCCAAACCGAATGCCCGGTCTGCGGCTGCGGGGATTGCCGCATTGGGCGATAGCACGCCTGCGGTCTTTACATCCCCCCCGGTCGTGCTCACCTTGCGGACGATTCGATTGCCGTGCACCCATCTCAGATAGGAGGTGTGATTATGGACGTGAAGAGAATTCTCTGGCCGACGGACTTTTCGCGCATCGCGGAAAAGGCGCTGCCGCATGTGAAATCCCTCACGGCGCAATACGGCGCCGAGATCCACGTGCTCTATGTGA
>CAZNAX010000118.1:0-10335 GCA_964570965.1 uncultured Desulfatibacillum sp. | reverse complement strand
GAACGATGGGGATGGCATCCATGTGGGAGGCAGTCTTTGCCGACATGGGAGTGTCTCTTGCCGCCGTTGTCAATTCAACGCGAGTGCTGAGAGGAAAGGGTGTGTCCTAAAATTTGAGCACACCCAACAGACTGTGCCTCCAGAATGTATCCCACAAAAATGGGTTAGCACTGATCAGTTGATACTGATAGCTTCACTGTAATCAGCTCACCTGCGGCAGATATACAGATACGGCGCAATATCCTTGCTGTTGCGTCAAAGAGTTTCCCCTGGTTCGAGAACTGGCTTTTGAGTGCCTGCTCCAAACTCACCAAGGGTTCGTCTACGGCTTGTGAGAGATATCGACATATAGAACATTGTTCTCCGGGCCTGCGAGAACCTCCAAGATGGTAGGCTTACGCAATCGCACTTCACGCCAACGTACGGTTTCAGCGGTACGGTCGCCCTCTCCTGTGATGCATTCCCGCAGTTCAATCTTTTCCTGATGTGGCACTGCGTTTGTTTTACACCACTCGGAGAAATTGCTGTTCCACGTTTGCCGAAGAACCTGGGGCGAAAGGTCTTTAGGCATGTCAGGGAGTTTTTTTAAGCTGCTGAAGATTTCTTCCACATCCGAAAGCGACATTGGCTGACCACTGCGTGTCGACACGAAAAGAAAAGGGTGCTTTTCAGCTTCCCTGAAACTGTCTCTCGTATGGGTGATGTAGTCGCGGATCAGCACTCCGAGGTGCTCGGTGAACCACAGCACCCGCATCCTGGGCTGGGACGCCGCTACCAACAATTTGTTATCTTCGCAATCTATCTCCTCCATGTGGAGGTACACGATTTCTTTAGGTATAAGCGATAGATCCAATAGCATGCGAACGACAAGCTGGTTTCGAGCCTGGGAGTTTGCAGGCCAGGGATTCTCTCTCCATCCAGGGGTTATGATTTCCAGCAGGCGGTCTTGAGTCTCGACCAATAAGCCTTCACGCGAGGTGGCAGAGGGGTTCATTCTTTGTCCTTTTTTCCTGATTTCACGATCCGGCATTTGAATGCCTTGGCGATTTTCGAGAACTTGGAGTCTAACGCCTCGTCAATTTTCCGGACTATGTCAGGAGTCGCCTGGACATACTGGGGAACGTCCCCGTAGTGGGGACCGAGCATCTCTGCGATCACCCTGGACGAATAGCTCTGATAGGCGGCCATCGCGGCGATAGTTCTCCTAAAGCGTGCAGGATCGAGTCCCAGGCTCGATGGCAGTTTCAATCGCGCAGAGACTTTCTTCAACTCGGCCCAGATTGCGGTAGCTGTTTGCGGACGAGTATAATCGTAAGAATCGGAATCGTCATTGGGTGCGGGGAAAATCGGCAGGTCCGCTTCAGGGAGCCACTTGCCTTTCGGAACAGATGCCTGCCGATACCAGTCAACAATTTGCTTGACGTGGTGCTCTAGAACCTTGCCGATATCTGGGAGGAGGTAACGTTTTTTCGGCAGCCTGCCAGGTGTTTTCTGAACATCAAGGGCGTAGCCGCGATGGTCCTGATGAAAATTGCCGATCTTCAAGGCCGCAATCTCGCTAGGACGCAGGCCAAGCCCCATGAAAAGGCATGCAAGAGAAGACTCGCGTGCTCTGATGCTGCCCTCTCTGATTCCGGTTGTGATGCCACCAACGATATTCCACTTTATCCTCGTTTCGGCTGTAAAGCCTCCTTTGATGCTCCCTCATTTGGAAATGACACTCCCTCTCAATGGAAGCGGCCGTATAGGTGCCGGAATTGTCGGTTACCCAACCGGCCATGTCTTTTAAACGCTGGACAATGATTTTTTCGTCGAATCCCCTGGCCTTTAGCCCATCCATGATTCGGGTCAGGACCGTATGGCGCAGAATGTGCGGGAACATTGATTTGAATCTCCCCGGGTGCCGACGACTAATCTGCTCGAAAATTCGATCGAACTGCCGCAGGGACAACGGCTGGCCATTGGTGACATTCAGGAACAGAAATGGAGTTTTGTGCGAATTTGGAATCCTGAATCTTTCTTTCTCGATGGAGTCGTCGACGGCACGTGCAAGCGAGGATTCGACTGGAAGCAGCCGACCGGCCGTCTTCGGGGTTGGTTTAATCTTCCTGGGGTCTATTGGGTCATCAGGATTTCTGACGATCCTCACCCCGGGAATGGGAGAGTTGATCTCGCAATCTGCAACACGAATATTGCCCAGCTCGCCAATGCGCATGGAATGGAGCTGAGAATTAAAACGATCAGCTGGTTTCTGGCTCTGCATCGCGGCTTCCAAGGATTTGCCAAAGATCGCGGATTGGATATATCTAATAGGAAGTCCAACTCACCATCTGATAGGGCGTAACGGGGCTCAGGGTAAAAACCTCCCTCTTCCATGTGTTCGAAGGCATTTTTAAGCGCGGCCAATTTTGCTGCGATGCGATCTATTCGAGGATCGTTTTTCCCCAACCGGGATATGGCTGAATTCATGTGATCTGTTACGAAGTTCTTTATCACCAACACTCTTCCGGCGAAGGTGTTGGGGTCGACCACTTCGGTTCCCAGAGCTCGAATGTGGGGATCTGACAGCTCGACATATGAGCGGTGTGAAAGCTAAGGAGTTGAAACATTCCAACTTGGCCCGAAACGCTCGCCACCAACAGAGAGTGGTCGGCTTGCTCCGAGAAATCGCACAGAAGCACAGCAATACTGTCAAGTTCGGAATCGTCGACAAGCGCTTCGCGTTATTGACAAAGATCGTTGATCTTATAATCGAGCCTTTGGCTCACGAAGACGGCATAGACTTTTACGAACGCGGATTAAATATCGCATAGGCGAGCTGGCGATCCTGAGGGAACTGAAAGAATCTTTAGTTACTTTGGTGGTGTTATTCCCCCCGTCTTTTCACTAAAGGATGCAATAGGCACCGCTTTAACAAAATATTTTTACCATGGGGCAGAGCACATAGTAGCGCTTTCCCTAATGGGAGCGCTCCAAAAGAATGCACCCCTTCAAGGCCCAATTATAATGGACTCTCCATTCGGTCGCTTGGACGACAAGCACACCGCGAAAGTGGTAGGTGCCCTCCCAGAAATGTCCAAACAAGTATTATTGTTGGTTTATGAATCGGAAATGGACCCGCAAACAGCTCGGAGAAATTTAGGGGGAAACCTCAAGCGGGAGTATGAGATCGTTAGGGTGAGTGCTCGAAATTCGAGAATAGAGGTGAAACATGGATGACAAAAAGACGATCGGTCTGACGCCTGAGGGTGAAACCATTATCCAGAAGCTTATGGAGGTAAATGCTTTTAAAGAAAAACTGGACGCCGCCAAATTCGCTATGTCTGTAGCCATAAAATCCGATGTTATCCCATCTCAGGCAGAAAAGGCAGGCACTATTTGGAATGTTGGCAGCTTTGACCCCCAAGGCGAACTGCGTCAGTTGATAGGCGTTTTTTACCCTGAATGTGAAACACCCTATCGGGCGATTGAACACCTAATAGATGCAGGATTGAAGATTATCGATCAGCAGCGTGACGGCGGTAATCTTGACGTGCTCCGACTATTTGAGATGTAGAACGTTCATATTAGGTAAATCCCCTGGCTGGAGCTTGTCTGGAAGTTCAAAATGTGTGGCTTGAGCCACTCGCAGTTTCTTTAATGCTTCAATTTTAAACACAACCATCTGAAATATTTTCGTTAAATGGTTGGAGCATTTTGGGGCATCATGCATTCGAAAATCTATACATTTTTCATTACGTCCTGTTCCAAGAGATCAGCCAAAAAGTTAGCCCCCGAATCTATACACAGATCCGGAGGCTATTTAGCGCAAAAATATTTAAATATTTAGGGCAAATACGAGACGAACAAGGGCCGCAAATCTATACAAAACACGATTGCGTCGCGTCAAAAAGGAATATCGTCGTCCGCAGGAGGCGGCCCTTGCCCTCCGGCCGGTTCGCGCGGAGGGGCACCGCTGCCGGAACGGCCGCCACCAGAATCCTTCGACCCTAAGAACTGGACATCCGAAGCAACAATTTCCGTGGAATAGCGCTTCACTCCGTCTTTGTCGTCATAGGAGCTGGTCTGAAGCCGGCCTTCCACATAGACTTGGCGTCCCTTGGATAGATATTCGCCGCAGATCTCACCCATCTTGCCCCAGACGGTGACGCGGTGCCACTCGGTGCGCTCCTTTTTCTCGCCGGTGTTCTTGTCCTTCCATTCCTCGGATGTGGCGACGCTGAATTTAGCGACGGCTGCTCCGCTCGGCGTATAACGGACCTCCGGATCATTCCCCAGACGGCCGATGATGATGACCTTGTTGATGCCGGCCATGGCTCCTCCTCAATATTATTCGTTGTTCGAGCATTCAGGGCCTCGGGTGTTTGGCGAAAGCGCTGGATACCCAAACACTGCCACACCGCATACCCAAATCACTCCTTAAAGTCAATGCGGTGATCGCCCCGACCGGCGCGGCCCTTTCGGACCCATACGCTGGACGAGGCAATCGCGCAGAGCGGACAGGTGCCGAACCGCTTTCCCCGGCACGGTTTCGACCGCAGCCAGCGCGCCGTGGGGACACATCTCCGCGCAGCAATAGCATCGGATGCAGCGATCGTAGTCGAAGCCGATGGCCTCGGAGTAAGGCGTGATGGCCTTGACGGGGCAGTGACGCCAGCATTCGCCGCACATCCGACACTTGCCGGCCTCGACCACCGGCCGCTGGACGAGATGCCTGCGAATGAATGGCTGTAACTTCCCGGGTCCGAACGTCAGCGGTCCCAGAACCGGCAGGTTGAAATCCCTCACCGGCTTGAAATCCCCGCTGATTTCAACGTCACGGGGGGACAGGCCCAGTTCCGCTGCCGCCCGGTGGGTCGGGAGCTCATCTGCCGAAACCTGAAGCAACCGGCAAACCGCCATGTCCACGGCCGGGGCGCTAGCGCCGGCCACCAGCAGGCCCAACCGCCGCGGGGCACCCCTTCTGCCGGGGCCCTGTCCTTCCATACCCAAAATTCCATCCACCAGAGTGACAGCGGGGTTGACGGCTCGGTAAATCTGAACAAGCAGCCGCGCGAACAGGTGCCGGTTGACCCCGCTGCGCAGGTGCCATTGCACCTTGGTGAGACCGACGACACAACCGAAGAGGTTCTTCACCCCCAGCGTCAGCAGCATCATGGCATGCGTCTTGAGTTTCGGCAGATTAACGACCGCATCCGCCTCCACCGCCTCCCGGGCGATGGCGATTTTTCCAAAAGGCGCCCCAATGTCCACCTGAACCGATTCTCGGAACGGACGCACTTCGACATCCAAGCCCTTGAGCGCCTCCGCATAGCCGCCATCCCGCAATACCCGTTCGAAGGTCCCCATCCCCGGACTGTCCGCCACCAGCGGCGTCGCGCCTCGCTGGAGCACGTATTCAATAACTGCCCGCAGGACCATGGGGTGGGTGGTCAGCGCCCGTTCCGGCTTGGCGGGGGCCAGAAAATTGGGTTTGATGAGAACCTTGGCTCCGGGATCGATGCCCAACGATCCCATACGGTCGAGCAGCCCGGAAACCGCTGGCCCCAGTGTGCCGAAGTCGTAATCAGCCGGATGAATCAGGACCGTGTTCGAGTTCATATCGCATGTGCCTCTTCAGCGCCTGCGCTCTTTGCCTTGATCCGTGCAGGCTTTTCCTTTAAGGTAGATCGTTGCGTCCTGCAACCCCCGGCGATATGCCGGGGCATATAGCGCGGGCCAAATCAAAAGGCAACCGGCATCGCCGGTGCGAGCGGATATCGAATGGTGGAAGCTGAATCGCTCAAGAAGTCCAACCGGCTGGGCTATCTCTTCGTCGTCCTGGCGGCCATATGCTGGGCATCCGGCGCTTCGGCTTCGAAGTTTCTGTTCAACAGCGGAGTCACTCCGTTTCAACTGGTGCAATTGCGAATTACGACCGCCGCGGCCTTTCTCTTTTTTTGGATGCTTTGCCGCAGACGCTCCTTGCTCAGGATCGACCGCGGGGATATCCTCTATTTTCTGCTGCTCGGCACCCTCGGCATGGCCGCCATCAACATCACCTATCTTTACGCCATCAGCAAACTCAATGTGGCCGCAGCTCTGATTTTAGAATACCTCGCACCCGCGTTGATCGCCATTTACACCGTGGCCTTTCAGGGCGAGCGCCTCAGCGGATGGACGGCCGCCGCCATCGCCGCCGCCTTATCCGGATGCTATCTCGTAGTCGGCGCCTATAATCTGAACCTTGTGCAGCTGAATCTGGCGGGAATTCTGAGCGGATTGGGCGCAGCCGCCGCCTTTGCGTGGTGGTCGGTGCACGGAGAATACGGCATGCGACGCTACAACCCCTGGACGGTTCTGTTTTATGCGCTGCTGGTCGCGACCGTCGAATGGAACCTCCTGCATCCGCCGCTCGAAGCCTTCATGCATGCCTATTCCCCCGCCACCTGGGGATGGATCGTCTTCGTTGCGCTGATCGGAGCCATTCTACCTTTCGGCCTCTACTACGAAGGCATCAGCCGCATCCGCGCCACCCGCGCCAGCATCACTTCCACCATTGAGCCGATCATGGCCGGGGTATTGTCGTTCATCTTTCTGGGTGAGGCGATGGCGCCGCTCCAGATCCTGGGAGGGGCGCTGGTGATCGGTGCGATCATCCTGCTGCAGGTCAAACAGGAGCACGACCACCGGTCGCCCGCCATCCTTCGCGCGCAGCGCAGGAAGCCGTAACCGAATGGAAGGTCCAAGGTGAAGTGGGCCGCCACCGAACCCCTGCTGTACCGATAGCCGCTCGCGGCGCAACGGTCCATTGCCGGAGCAGCAGAAAAACGGGAGCCTCTGCATGGTTCAGCCGCTCGAAAAACGAATCAAACGCCACGTGGTCGGCAAGGCCCACGATTTCTTCGCGGTCACGACCCCGGGCTTTGAAGCGCTTTGCTCGCAAGAGCTGAAGGCCTTGGGGTTGAGCGGACGCATCGTTTTCGGCGGAGTGGAGTTCAGTGCCCGGCTGCATGAGGCTTATCTCGCCAATCTGCATCTGCGCACCGCCAGCCGAATCCTGATGCGGGTTCATGCCTTCCGAGCGGCCGCCTTTCGGTCTCTCGAAAAGGCGGCCGCCCAATTCCCCTGGGAGCTTTTTCTACCGGCTGGAACCCCTCTCCGGCTGCACGTAACCACCCGCCGCTGCCGGCTGCATCATACCGATGCGATTGCGGAACGGCTGACTGCCTTCATCGAAGAACGGCTGGGACGGGAACGCCCGGCCGCATCATCGCCGTCTGCCGCCCTCGAGCAGCAGGTGTTCGTTCGAGGGACGGATGACCGTTTTGTCGTCTCAATTGACAGCAGCGGCCTGAACCTCTATTTGCGCGGGATTAAAACGCACGCCGGCAAGGCGCCCTTGCGAGAGACCGTGGCTGCTGCCGCTCTCCTGTACGCCGGCTTTACCGGCAGCCAGCCGCTTTTGGATCCCATGTGCGGTGCCGGCACTTTTTCCCTGGAAGCGGCATTGATGGCGAAGAATATACCGCCGGGCTGGTTCCGCAATTTTGCGTTTATGGCATGGCCGGGCTTTCGCACGAAGCGCTGGGATTATCTGCGGCGCAAGCCGGCCGAGCGCATGCAGGAGCTTCGCCGCCCGATCATCTTTGCTTCGGACATCGATCCGGAAGCCTGCCACCGGCTGGGAGAATGCCTTCAGCGATGCTCCCTGACCGATGCCGCTGCGGTCGCCTGCCGCGATTTTTTTGAACTCGATCCCCGTGAGGTCGCGGATCGCCCGGGTCTGGTGGCACTGAACCCGCCGTATGGCCGCCGCATCGGCAAGGCCTCCGAGAGCCGCGAACTGGTCGACGCAGCTATCGCGCGGCTGCAGAGCCATTACAAGGGCTGGAAATTCATTCTGGTGGTTCCGGCGGGCCGCGGCCGGCTGGAACTCGGCTCGCCGGTTCAAGAATTTCCTTTTATCCACGGAGGCCTTAACGTCAACATTATAGTCGGCAAGTTATCTCCGGCCTGATATTTTACTCTACGGGTCATTTATTGTATGGGTGCCATGGCGATAAGCCGGGATTTGGTGCGCAAACCTTCAACGGTACGGAGGATAAAATGGATCTGAAAAATTTGCGCGTGAGCGGCAAACGGCTGCAATCCACCCTGGAGCAGATGGCCGCCATCGGCGGCACCGCAGGCGGCGGGGTCCAGCGGCTCACGTTGACCGACGAAGACAAGCAGGCGCGCAACCTCTTCATCGCGTGGCTCAAGGAAATCGACTGCGACGTCACCATCGATGAAATGGGCAATATCTTCGGCCGGCGGGCCGGTAAAAACAATGCGCTGCCACCGGTAATGAGCGGCTCGCACATCGACTCCCAGCCCAAAGGCGGCCGCTTCGACGGCATCCTGGGCGTCATGGCAGCGCTCGAGGTGATGCGGACGTTGCATGAAAATAAGGTCCAGACGGAACGGCCGATGGTCATCGTCGACTGGACCAACGAGGAGGGCTCTCGCTTTGCGCCGGCCATGGTGGGTTCCGGCGTGTGGGCCGGCGCGCTCCAGCGCAACTGGGTCTACGACCGCCGGGACATCGCCGGCAAGCGCTTCGAGGATGAGCTGATCCGCATCGGTTACAAAGGCCAGGCGCCCTGTCAGAAGTTCCCCGTGCACTGCTACTACGAGCTCCACATCGAACAGGGGCCGATGCTGGAACGGCAAAAAAAACGGATCGGCGCACCCAAGGGTATTCTCTGCCTGCACTGGTACGACATCTATCTCACCGGTGAAGCCAACCAGGTGGGTCCGACCCCGATGGACGGCCGCCATGACGCTCTCGTGGCGGCCGCTGAAATGATTCTCAAAGTCAGAGAGCTGCCTGATCGCATGGGCGGGAACATGGTGGCTACGGTCGGTGAAATCCAGAACCATCCCAACTCGCGCAATATCATTCCCGATCGCGTGCACTTTACCGTGGACATCCGTTCCTGGGACGACGATCTGGCACTGAAATCCTGGGACCTGCTGCGCCAGGATTTCGAGGGGATCGCCGGTCGGCACGGCTGCCCGATCCAGATCGAGGAAACCTGGCGCGTCAACCATTCCCCTTTCGATGAAAAACTGGTCCAACGCGTGCTGGCTACGGCCGACGAGCTCGGCTACTCCAACATGCTATGGGTGAGCGGCGCCGGCCATGACGCGAGCTATGCCAATCACGTCTGCCCCACTGCGATGATCTTCGTCCCGAGCATCGGCGGCCGCAGCCACGTTGAGATCGAAAACACCCGTTGGGAAGACTGCGAAGCCGGCTGCAATGTGCTGCTGCACTGCCTGTTGAAAACTGCCATGGAGCCATAGCCATCCAGAATCCCTCGCGACTGGCCGTGGGGGATTCATTTTTGACCATTCCGGACAAATGAGGAGAGCAACGCATGGGAATCGTTCGTGAAGTAAACGGCATGCTCGAGCTGACGGAAGAACTCCCCCGCAGTCAGTTCTACAACAAGGACCTGGCCCCGGTGAAGCTGGAGAAACGTACCTGGGGCTATTACGAGTATTTCTCCATGTGGGTGGGGATGAGCGTGTGCGTGCCCACCTGGATGCTCGGCGCCAGCATGATCTCGGCCGGTTTCGACTGGCTGACCACGGTCTTCACCATCTTTCTGGGCAACCTCATCGTTCTGCTCCCCATGATCCTGGACTCCTTCGCCGGCACCAAGTACGGCATCCCATTTCCGGTCTTCCTGAGATCGAGCTTCGGCCTGTTCGGGGCCAACATCCCGGCGCTGCTGCGCGGCATCATCGCCTGCGGCTGGTTCGGCATCCAGACCATGATCATGGCCTTCGCCATCGACGGGATCCTGGTGGCGCTGTTCCCCGGCTGGGGTGATATGAAGGGCGTCGTGCCGTTCTTCGAACTGCCGGCCCACACGGTGCTGTCCTTCGCCATGTCCTGGCTGGTGACGGTGGCGATCTGCTACGTCTCCCCGCCGCACAAGGCCTCGCCGGGCATCCGCTGGCTGAACGACCTGGCCTCCCCCATCCTGATCGTGATCGGGTTCGGATTGCTGTGGTGGGCCGTCACCAAGGCTGGGGGCTGGGGGCCGATCCTCGACCAGCAACGCACCGCCTCTTGGTCCAAGTGGCCGGCCTTTCTGACCGCCATGGTAGCCTATTGGTCGACGCTGGCCATCAACATCCCGGACTTGACCCGCTTCGCCAAGAACCAGAAAGTGCAGTACCTGGGGCAATCGCTGGGGCTGCCGCCCACCATGACGGCCTATTCCTTCATCGGCGTTGCCGTGACTTCGGCGACGGTGGTCATCTTCGGCGAGGCGATCTGGGACCCGGTCAAGCTGATGA
>CAZNAX010000117.1:0-10402 GCA_964570965.1 uncultured Desulfatibacillum sp. | reverse complement strand
ATAGGCTTCGCACCCGGCGAACCCGCAGGCGCCTCACTGCCCGCCGGCCAGCACCCCGTGAACCGCCTCGACCTTCGGGTTGATCTCCACCGCAAATTTATATGCGGCCAGACCCAACCCGATGCCGAAAAAAACTCCGATGCTGCCCAATAAGGCTAAGCCGCCCAACGCCAAATAGATATAGGAAGGGTCCATTGGCTTCCTCGCATCTAAAATAGGGACATGCCTGAAAACCCCATAAAGGAAAGGGCGAAAAGGCCGGCTACGATAAAGGCGATGGGCAGGCCCCGGAAGGATTGCGGAATATTGGCGAATTCGATACGCTCGCGTACGGACGACATCAAGAAAAGCGCGATCAAAAAGCCGAGCCCCGCCCCAAGTGCCAGCATCAGGCTCTCCGACAGGTTGTATTCGTTTTGCGCCAGCGTCAGCGGAACCGCGATGATGATGCAGTTGGCAATCACCAGCACCAGATAGACCCCGAAGGCCTTAAACAGCTTCGGGTTCACTTTTCTCATGATGGTGTCGACGCCTTGCACCGTCAGGGACACCAGCCCGATGAAGACCACCACCTGCAGGTAATCCAACCGAAAAGGCTTGAGCACGAACTGGTAGAGCGCCCATGACAGGATGGAGGAAAAAGCAATGACGGTGGTAAAAGTAATCCCCATCCCCACAGCGGTTGATTTCTTGCGGGACGTGCCGAAAAATACACACAGCCCCAGATACTTGGAAAACACAAAATTCTGAATGATCATGGCGCCGATGAGAATAGAGACCAGCGTTCCGATGTATGGCTTTGCCACGGTCAGGGACGCGGTTCCCAGGGATTTTCCGCCCGCGAGGATCTCTTTGAGGATGACCGTATGGGGGTTCTCGCGGTTCATCGGCTCAGCCAGCCGAAGGCTCAACTTTTTTTTGTCCGAACTGAGCGCGGCCGCCTGCAGGTCGGCCACAATGTCAGGAGCCGCTTTTTCATAGACTGAAAAATTCGCACGATTGTTGGCCCACGCCTCGTCCACAGGCCCGCTGAAGGTGACCACGATTTCCTGGTTGTCCTTGAACACGGCATTCTGGACATAAGGGTGCTCGGTCCTGCACCCCCAAAAAAAGAAAACCCAGATGAATAGGCTGATCGCGCCAAGGCGCCGGAGGTTGTCGGCGAGGCTGATTCTCGCATCTGTTGGCATTTGCAATGAGTTAGGCATTCCGTCCGCCCCTTTTTCTGCGCCGGCTGATGGTTTCCACATAATTGAAGATGGCCATCATAAAGCCCACCGTGAAAAAGCCGGCTGCCGGCAAAACGAAGAAGAGCAGCGGGCGAAACCCGAGTACATCGTAGCCCAGGAACGATCCCATGCCCAACATCTCCCGGATCGCTCCCAGGGTCGTCATTCCGAAGAGAAACCCGACGCCCATTCCCATGCCGTCCCAGAAAGAAGCCGCCAGGTCATGCTTGCAGGCAAACACCTCCAGCCGCATCGTAATGATCGCAAACGCCACAATCAGCCGGACAAAAATTCCCATGGCTTTGTAAGCAACAGGGACATAAGCGGCCAGCACCAGATCGATCACCGTGACCCAGGTGGCGATCGTCAACGTGTAGGTGGGAATCCGAATACGGGGATGAATGAAATTCTTGATCAGTGAAATGGTACAGCTCGAAAACACCTGGACAAACAACACCGCAACCCCAAGCAGCAGGCCGTTTATCACTGTGGTGCTGAGCCCTACGGCCGGACACATGCTGAGGGCCAGACGGAAAATGGGGTTTTCATTCAACAGCCCGTTCAAAAACAATTGCGAATGGGTCTTGGGAGCAGTGGGCACGGCTCTATTTCCTTACACCTCGCAGGCGTCCATACCCCTCGGAGATGGCATGGGCGGCTCGCGCCGGCGGTCGGTCAAAACACCGCCTCGACATGGTTTTCCCGTATCACGCGATCCAACAGCGCCATCCGGTGCGCGAAATTTCGTACCAAGCGCTTGACGCCGTTGGCCACCGCATTGCTGGAAATCGTTGCGCCGCTGATGGCGTGTATGTCCTCATCCTGATACTTCTTCCCCAGGGACGCCAGCTCTCCTTCAGACAAGGCTCTTTTTCCCCATTCTTTTGTCTCCAGAAATCGTTTGTGTTCCTCTGCCAATGGAGCCTTGGAAACGCTCAGATGCTTGATATTTTCAAACGCCTTGCCCTTAAACTGATTCTTGAAATACTCCTTTTCGATCTCGCCGCCCAACCCTGGATCTTCCTCATGCGCGGTGATCTCCAGCCCCAGAATGCTGAAATCTGGGTTCAGGGCGACCATGACATGAATCGCGTTTTTGTAGCCGGGAAATTTTCCGGGGATGACATACGCCCGGCGTTTCGCGTCCATCCCGGCGATCGTGACCGTGTCCGCATAGCTGACGGTCGGACCGGGACCCAAGACATGGGTGATGGCATCCTTGCGGTCCTGTTCATCCATGGCCTTTTCGGACCGGAGACCCAGCCGGTGTCGGCTCACCCATTTGCCCTCTAGATCGACGATCAGCAACTCGTATTCTGCCTTACCGCCCGCCATGACCGGCATCATATAGCCGGAATGCGTTCCGGCATCCTCCTCAATAGTGTAACGATAAATCGTATGCAGCTTCAGATCCGAAGGTGCCGGGCGGGGGCTGCTGTATCCCAGCAGACCGATCAGGGTTTGCTGCGTATTCAAGTGATCATTGCGCTTCTTGGCTTTGGCCGTAGCGATAAACACCCCACCCATCACGCCGCCGGCAATCAGGCAGGCGATGGTCAACGCGATCGTGATTTTGAAAATCTCTTTCATGGTGCACCCGCCGAAAAACGCTTCGGCCTGAACCATTGATCCAAAGCGGGGGTCAAAGGGTTCATCAGCAAAATGGCGTAGCAAATCCCCTCCGGATAGCCTCCCTTCAGTCGAATCAGAACGGTCAACGCGCCGATCCCTGCGCCGAAGATCAACTGTCCGGTTTTCTGACTGGGCGATGTGACATAATCGGTGGCCATAAAGAAAGCGCCGAGAATGACCCCCCCGGAAAGCACGGCCAGAAGAGGATTCCCGGTAAATGAGGTTTCACCGCCGAAAATCCAGGTGAAAAGGCCGACGGACGCGATGACCGATAAGGGAATATGCCAGGTGATGTAGCGTTTGTAGATCAAAAAGATCCCGCCGATCAGCAACAGCAGGGTAGAGGTCTCTCCGATGCAGCCCGGCCTCAGCCCGAAAAAGAAGTCGGCATAAACGGTTGACAGGGAGCCGAACGTTTCGATGAAGGCGGACATTCCGTAATGCTTCAGCACATGCAGCGGCGTGGCGGCGGAAACGACGTCGACCGGCGGCCCCACATACCTGAAAATCGAGGCATCCCGTAGGGGCTCCAGCCAGGCCGTGGTCATGACCACCGGATAGGTGGCCACCAGAAAGGCCCGGCCGATCAACGCCGGGTTGAAAATGTTGAACCCGAGCCCCCCCATGAGGGCCTTGGTCACGAAGATCGCCATGACGGCGCCCGTGATGGGCGTCCAATAGGGAACCCCCGGAGGGATGATGTAGGCCAGCAGCAACCCGGTGATGACGGCACTGCCGTCGCTGACATGCACCGGCCGGCCCAGCGCCTTTTGGGAGACCGCCTCGGTGGCCACACAGGCGCCGACGCTGACCAGTGTGATCAGCAGGGTCTGGAAGCCGAATATAAAAATCGAGAGAATCAGCGGCGGGGTCAGGCAGGCCGCGACGGTCCACATGAGGGTAGCCGTCGTCACCCGCTGCTTGACATGCGGTGAAACCGATACGATTAGGTCGGTCCGCGTCATTTCTGCTTCTCTTTTTTCCTTTCCGCTTCGCGGATCTGGATGCGAGCCAGCCGGATGAACTGCACCAGCGGCCTTTTGGCCGGGCAAACGTACGCGCAGCTGCCGCACTCGAAACAATCGTCCACCAACCCGAACTGGGCGGTTTCGGCCCCGCGGCCCGCTTCCACATAGATGCCGATGTTGTTCGGCTCGAGCCCCATAGGGCAGGCATCCAAACAGAACCCGCAGCGGATGCAAGGACCATAGTCTTGCGCATCGATCTCGTCGCGGGTCAAAAACAGCACGCCGGCCGTGGTTTTGGTGATCGGGATGTCCAGGCTGGACACCGCGAACCCCATCATCGGCCCGCCGACCACGACTTTGGCCAGATCCTCGGTGGTTCCGCCCAGATGCGAGACAATGTCCCCCAAATGGGTACCGATGGGAACGAGCAGGTTGGCTGGGCGCGCAATCCCTCGGCCGGAAACGGTGATGACGCGTTCGTAAAAGGGCTTGCCCCGAACCACGGCGTCGTAGATGGTCTTGGTGGTGTAGACGTTCTGAACGATGACGCCGATGCTGGAAGAGCGCTTCCCGGATGAGCGCACGCGCCCCGTGACGCTCTGGATGATTTGGTCGGCCGACCCCTGGGGGTATTTGACGCGCAGGGGCTGGACGATAATCCGGAGATCGTTTTCCGATCGCTGTTCGGCGATAGTGCGCTGCAGGATGTCGATGGCATCCGGCTTGTTGGTTTCCACGCCGATGACGCAGGCGTGGATGCCAAGGATCGTTAGAATGATTTTGGCCCCTTCAATTACCTCCGGAGCGTGCTCCACCATGATGCGGTGATCGCAGGTGAGATAGGGTTCGCATTCGGAGCCGTTTAGAATCAGGGTGTCCAGTTGGGCCTGCGGATCGACATCCAATTTGAAGTGGGCGGGGAATCCGGCGCCGCCCAAGCCGACGATGCCGGCGCTCCGGATCCGGTCCAGCAGCTCCTGCCGCGAGAATCGCCGCCAGTCTTCGAAATCGTACCCGGGGGCCGCGGCCTCCGGGTCCCCGGAGATGACCAGAGCGGGGGCTTTGCCCGTCATGGGGTGCAGCGCATCCACCACCCCTTCCACCCTGCCGCCCAGGCTCGCGTGCAATGCAGCTCCTAAACGGTCTCCGGTGGAGCCGATCAAATCGCCGGCGCGGACGGTGGCCTTGCGGTCGACCAGCTGCTGATAGATGCGCCCGGGATGCCGGCTGAATAACAGATTGTCATGCGGCGCCTGAATCGGCGCTTTTTGGACCGCCACCTCGCAGGCCGCGCCGACGTGCTGCTTTAAAAACAGACAGACCCGGGGCGGCGGCGGTATTTTCTCGATCGCCAGACTGCCAGTGAAGCCTTTCCATTCTTCGGGATGCACCCCCCCCTTGGGGAAGGTCGCCGGCGACTCGGCCCGTTTGGCGTCAATGACCATAGCGTGTCCGGCTCCGGCCCAGCAGGCTCAACCCGTACTGCTCTCTGCTTCTCTGGGAGAGATCGGCCGGTTCACCGAACTGCAGCGCGTCGGTGGGGCAGACCGCCACGCAGGCCGGCTCCAGGCCGGCATCGATCCGGTCCATGCACAGGTCGCACTTCATGGCCTTTCCAGCGGCGGCGTCCCACTGCGGAATGTGCCAGGGGCAGGCCAGGATGCAGGACTTGCACCCCACGCACAGCTCGCGCAGGATGTAGACCAGCCCGTCCTTGGTGCGCTTGCGGATGGCGCCGACCGGACAGGCGTTGAGACACCATGCATCCTCGCAATGAAAACAGGGAATAAACAAAGAGGACATGCGGGGCTGCCCATTGATGAGCTTGGGCCCCATGACAACGATCTTTCCCAGTGTCGCGCCGGTCGGCACCTGATTTTTTGTCTTGCAAGCGATTTCGCATGCATGACAGGCGGTGCATTTGGCCGGGTCGGTATAAATCAGGTAGTCTCCCATTCTTGGCTCCTTTGCCGTCAAACCCGCTTCACGCTGACCAGGGTGTGATCGAAGGCCGGGCTTCCCCCCACCGGATCTACAAGGGCCTCCTGAAGCAAAGCATCCGCCACCCCGCGCTGATAGCTCCGTTTGGATTCGATTTCCTGATGTCCGAACCCGTGCAGCATAAATACGGCTTCCGGATGGATCAGGTCCGTGACGAACGCCTTCAGTCGACCGGTGCCCACCGTGGAGGCGATTTCCACAAGGTCCATGTCTTGGATTCCCAGCGCGGCAGCCCGACGTTCATGGATCCAGAGGGTATTTTCCGGCACCAGCTCATTGAGATAGATGTTGTTCTGGGTCATCACGTTGGTGTGGGCCACACATCGGCCGACGATCAGCCGGAATTTGTCCGGCGGTGTTTCCAGCGGTTCATACGGCGGAAGGGACGGAAAGCCGTTGGATTCCAGGAGGCTGGAGATGAACTCGATCTTGCCCGAAGGCGTTTTGAAAGCAATGCCATTCTCGCGGTCCCACAGAATCGGCTTTTCGCTGAGCGACACGAAGCCTCTTTTTTCGAATGGATCGAGCTGGATCCCCAGGTCCGCCAACTGATAATTCCAGATGTCTTCGATGGTTTCATAGGGGAAAAAGGACCCCACTCCCAGGCGCTCGGCCAGCTGCTTGAGAATCCACCACATGGGCTTGGTGTCGAAGCGCGGCTTGATGCAGGCCGTCCTCCGGTTGATGGCCGGCTTCAGCCCGGCCGCCATCTGGAGAGGATCGGAGCGCTCCAGAAAAAATGATTCCGGCAGAATCACATCGGCCCGGGAGGTCGTCCCGCCGAAATTGATGTCGCAGGACACGATCAGGTCCAGCTTTTCGAACGCGCGCAGGGTTTGCTGGTAATCGGTCAGCGAATACAGCGGGTCGTACCGAAAGGCAAAGAGCGCCTTGAGCGGATAGGGGTCTTCCTTCAGGACCGCCGGCGCGAACATGGCGCCTACGCCGTGCGCCGTGTCCACAATCGGAAATTTCTCCTGCCCGCAGCCGTCGAAACGCCGGGCGTCGGGCATCTTGGGAAACGGCTGGTCGGAAAACTTGCGAATCCCGGCGCCGAGCCCGGCGTCCTTGGGCCCTTTCTTGATGAACACCCCGCCTTTGGATTCGATGCTGCCCATCAAAGCGTTCAGCATCATGATGGAGCGCCGCAGATAAATTTCATTGGGATGCCCGGATCCGCGGTAGCCGTAGTGAAACACAACGGCGGGTTTGGCCTCGTTGAGTTCCTTGGCCAGTTGAACGATTTCCGCGGCGGGAATCCCAGTCTCCGCCTCGGCCCACTCGGGGGTATAGGGATTGACGAAGGCGCTCAGCGCATCGAAGCCCTCCACCCAGCGATCCACGTATTTGACATCGTAGAAGTGATGCTCGCGGATGATCACATGCATCAGGGCGTAATTCAGGGCCAGATCCGTCCCCGGACGGATCATCAGGTACCGGCTGGATTTCGCGGCGGTGATGCTCACCCGCGGGTCGATATAGGTGAGCTTGGCGCCCTTCTCCATGGCATCCAGCAACGCATTCACCGCCTTGACTTCCATGCTCTCGAAAAGGTTCCGGCCGTAAAGCACGACGTGCCGCGCGTTGCCCCAGTCGGCGTTGATCTGGGCATCCGTGTATCCGATCAGCGACCGGCAGGCCGTGTTGATGGATCCTTTGCAGACGGTGTCATGCGAGAAATAATTCGGCGAACCGATCGCTTTCATGAACGTCTTGGACAGATCGGTCACCAGATTGACCCGTTCACAGTACACCGCCGTCTTGCTGCCGTATTTAGCGAAGATGTCCTTACAGCGCTCCGCGGTGTAATCCAGGGCGGCATCCCAGCTGACGGTCTTCCATTGCCCGGAGCCGCGGGGACCGGTCCGGATCATCGGCGCACGCAGCCGCTGGGGGTCGTTGATCCATCCAATCGCCGCAGCCCCCTTCGGGCACACACCGCCCTTCATGGCCGGAACGTGGGGGTTGCCCTCGATGCTGACGACCTCGTCATCCTCAACCACCACCGCGATGGGGCACCGGACGGAACACATGAAGCATAGCGTGTAGATCGTTTTTTTCATGAACGTCCTCCGTTCGAATGTCTGCGCAAACGGGCGCGTGGGGTCCGTCGAAGCCTCCGGACCGACGGCGGCCCTGTTTTATCAAATCGTGCCGTTGCCGGTGGCACGGCTGCCGGTTCAGGTCTCTTGCCGGACGTTGTCCTGGAATCGTCCCTCGGCGCAAGGCGCCTGGCCCGAACCAGGCGTGTGCCGCAAACGGTGCAAAGGGACGCTGCGCGGCGAATGCCTTGACCGGGAAAGCACGTCCCGCATTTGGGGCACACCCATTGAGCCGCTCCACCGGCAGTGGCTTTTTTCCTCACCGGACCCCCGCAAATTTCGCTTCTGCCGCAGTGCGCCGGCATGTCAATGCCTGCTCCTGTCCTGCCTGAAGGCCGCCTGAGAATCAGCGACGATCCGACGGCGGCGCGATTTTGCCGGCCTTGAAATCCCGCAGGACCCGAATGGCTTCACCGGACACCAGCGGGATGACCCGGATGTGATACTCGTTCAACCGGCAGGCGGATTCCTTGTCGATCCCCCCGCAAATGACGATGTTGACCCCGAGGTCTATTAGTTTCTCGACCCGCTGCCACCCCGCCAGCGGCTCCAGCAGGATCTCCTCGCGGGAGGTCACTCGGCCCTTTTCCAGGGTCGCCAACATCAAGCGCTGGGCATGATCGAATCGCGGCGATACCCGGGGGCCGAAAAGGGGTATGGCTAGGAGCATTAATCCCTCCCCGCTTCAGGGATAGCAACGATTGGGCCAGGCAGCCGACGATGGAGCTAGTTTACCGAAATTGCAGGGATAGTTGCTTGCTGCGAGGTTTTGATGGAAATACGGCGGCAGATAAGCTATCTTTCAAAAATGAAACCAATTTCACAAATGATTGCATAGATGAAATGATAGCCTTGCCCGGATGACTTTTGGAGCGGCGACGTCCGCCGGCCGGTGTTAGGAGGTGCCCACGTGGCAGACCATCGACAAAGTTCGTCTTCATTGATTCAACCCATCTTGGACAGCGTCGCCGATGGGGTTTTCACGATCGACCTGAGCTGGAAGATCACCTCTTTCAACCGAGCCGCCGAACGAATTACCGGCACCCCCCGCCGCCGTGCCATCGGCCAAAAATGCTTCGATGTCTTCCGGGCCAACATCTGCCAGAGCACCTGCGCCATGAAGCGCACCCTGGATACGGGCCGCGAGGCGATCGATGTGCCCGTCGATGTTCTGAACCGCCGCGGAGAGGTGTTGCCCATCAGCATCAGCACGGCCGTTCTGCGCTCGGCGCGGGGAAGAATCATCGGCGGGGTGGAAACATTCCGGGATTTGTCCTGCTTTGAGGATATCCGGCGCCAGCTCACCCAAAAATTTGTGACGTCCGACATCGTCAGCAAGAACCCGGCCGTCTTGAAGCTGCTCGGCATCCTGCCGGCCATTGCCGAAAGCGCCAGCACGGTCCTTATCGAAGGCCCCAGCGGGTCCGGCAAGGAACTGGTGGCGCGCGCCCTGCACACGCTCGGCCTGCGCAGCGCCCGGCCCCTTGTGGCGGTGAACTGTTCGGCGCTTCCCGAGACGCTCCTGGAGTCGGAGCTTTTCGGATACATGAAGGGGGCGTTCACCGATGCCCGCCAGAACAAACCCGGCCGGGTCGCCCGCGCGGAAGGAGGCACGCTGTTCCTGGACGAAATCGGGGACATCGCGCCGGCGCTGCAGGCCAAGTTGCTGCGCTTCATTCAGGAAAAGGAATACGAACCGTTGGGGTCCATCAAACCGGTCAAGGCGAATGTGCGCATCATTGCCGCCACCCATCAGAATCTATCCCGGAGCGTCCAGCAGGGCACGTTTCGCCGAGACCTTTATTACCGCTTGAATGTCGTCCGGCTTACGCTTCCCGGATTGAACGCGCGCCGGGAAGACATCCCTCTGCTGGTCGAACATTTCATCAAGCGCTTCAACATCCTCCTGAACAAGCGCATCCGTTCCGTTTCGCCCGAAGCCATGAGCGTGTTCATGACCCACGATTTTCCCGGAAATATCCGTGAGCTCGAAAATGCGATCGAACGCGCTGTCATCCTCTGCACCCGGCCCATCATCGGCATCGAGCACCTTCCCGAAGACATGCTGCAGCCGGTCGTCGCCTCGGCCCCGGCCCGGGCCTACTCCAAACAGCCCCTCCAAGCCGCTCAAGCACGGGCCATTCGAGAAATGCTGGACCGACATAACGGCAGCCGGCGCCGGACGGCTGAAGCGCTGGGGATCAGCGCGGTGACGCTCTGGCGCAAGATGAAAGCCTTTGGGCTGTGAGGGTTCCTCTCGGTTCGCCTGTAGCCGTTCCCGATTGCGGCGTTGCGCATCGTCCCGCTGCCCCTGCGGCGTGCAGCAGGCAGGCCTCGTGCCTCCAAAGATCGATTTTCAACTATCCTTCACCTCGATCCCCTTCGGCGTCACCAGCACATCCAGCCCGGTGCGCCTCCAGGTGGCGCGGGCCTCGTCCACGGTGTTGACCAGGGGCTCCTGGCAGTTGAA
>CAZNAX010000116.1:0-10419 GCA_964570965.1 uncultured Desulfatibacillum sp. | reverse complement strand
CGAAATCGAAATAGGTGGCCGGCATGGGAAGCGCGTCCAGATCGCGGACGAGATCGGGCGCAGCCGTTCGAAAGGGTCGGCCGTCTTGCCGAAAAGCGATGCCCGCGATGGAGGCCTCATCCAAGGGCCCGCGCCCGGCGAGTTGGCTCACCAGCGCAAGAAACGGGGTCTCCCCTTCCCCGAGAACGACGTAATCGACTTCCGGGAAGTGTTGCAGAAAATGCTCCCAAAGGTGCGTGGCCCCCACCCCGCCGAAGACGATCGTAACCGCGGAATCGATTCGTTTGGCGATGCGGGCGATCTCGATCCCGCCCCAACGGTTGGCGTGCAGAATCGAAAACCCGATCACCTGCGGCCGCTTTTCCCGCAGCACGCTTTCGATTCGCTCCGGCGCGATCTCGCGGTCGTGCCAGTTCAGCACCTCGACCTCGTAGCCGTGCGCTTTCAAGAGAGCCGCCACATGGAAAACTCCTATCGGCGGCGATTGAATGTCTTCCAGGCTCAGCCGGCGGTCGAGAAAATACGGATAGATCAGAAGGAGTTTCATCAAGATGAAAGACCATATCGGCGAAACCCACACTTGTCAAAGCCCGGCTGCGACCTAACGGGAGATGAAAAATTCAGGGGGAATCGATCCCGCCGGCGTCCCTTTTAGTGCTTGATCGATTCGAGCGGCAGTGGCATATAAGCCGACGGATAGGCCATCACTTGATCATGATGAACAAACCGTTTCGCATCTCAGCAGTTTTGTTCCATTTGGAGGGGACGCTTGCATGTCCGGACGAGCGGACGCTTCAATTAATCCCCGGCGGCCTGAAGGACCCCTCCTGGCCCGACCCCGCCCGGGGCATAGGCAACGCGCCCCTCCGGCGTCGGGCGAGGAGCGCGTCGAGCCGCCTGGAACCGGCGAGGATAGCTGAATGGCGGCTGCACCCGGCTGCCAGGCAGCTCTTCGCCTCCCTGCGCTCCAGGGGCCTGAAGTTGGCCGTATTCAGCCGCCTCGGGCGCCGGGCGCTGGGGCGGTTTCTCAAGCGGGTGGAACCGACGCTGGGAGGGCCTGTCCGCCGGCTGATGCGGCCGGAGGAGCTTCGTTCCACCAACCGCCGGAATCCATTCCGGACGGCCGCGAAAGCCATGCAAGTCCCTGCCGGGGAGACCCTGGTGGTATCTGCCGAAGGCGAGCTTCTGGAGCAGGCCGCCGCGGCCGGAGCGGTCACGGTTCTGGTGTCCCCAGGCTCTGCACAGCCCGGGCGCCCGCCATCGGCCCATTTTCAAATCACCGACATCAGCAGGCTGATGGCCGTCCTGCGGCTGGGCCTGGCGCTTCCCGCCGGCAAGCTCCCCAACGATTGGTTGAAGGCATTCCTGGCCGAGTTTGAGTTCGAAGACCCTTCCCTGATCATCCATCCGGGGGTCGGAGAAGACATCGCCGCCGTGGATGTGGCTCAAGAAGAGGTCCTGGTTTTGAAATCCGACCCCATCACCTTCGCCACCGATGCGATCGGGCAATATGCGGTCCTGGTCAACGCCAACGACATCGCGACGGCCGGAGCCGTGCCCCGCTGGCTCTTGACGACGCTGCTGTTCCCGGTCGGCAGCACGCCGTCCATGATCTGGAGCGTGGTCCGCGAATTAAAAGAGATGACGCGCCAATGGGGCATCACGCTATGCGGCGGGCATACCGAGATCACCGACGCCGTCCGACGTCCGGTGATCGCCGGCATGATGGCCGGAACCGTCCGCCGCCGCGACCTGATCGACAAGCGCCGCATGCGCACCGGCGACCGCATCCTGTTGACCAAGGCCGTGGCCGTGGAAGGCACTGCCATCATCGCCCGCGAGTCCGGGCGAAAGCTTAAAGCCCTGGGCATGGCCACGGGCGAGATCCAGTCCTGCCGCGATTTCATCGAGCGCATCAGCATTCTACCGGAGGCCGGTATCGCCGCCAGCACCGATGGCACCAGCGCCATGCATGATGTAACCGAAGGCGGCATCGCCACCGCCCTCGAGGAACTGAGCACGGCCGGCGGTTTCGAATTACGGGTTGATGTGAACCGCATCCCGATCTATCCGGAAACCCGCAAGCTCAGCCGTTTGCTCGGGTTTGATCCGTTGGGTTTGATCGGCTCGGGCAGTCTGCTGATCTGCTGCCGTCCGAAAACTGCGGCTCGCTTGGATGCCCACCTGCGGCGCGAAGGCATTCGGGTGACGGTGATTGGCGAGGTGGGGGAGCGCGGCGGCGGGGTCCGAGCTTTTAAAAACGGACGGACGACCCGCTGGCGGTCGTTTGAGGTGGATGAAATCGCACGGCTTTTTGCAGGCGATCGGCGGTCTTGAAGCTGGCGCTGGAGCTCAATCCGAACCCTTCGCCGCTTTCACCTGAATTCCGCGGTAGAAAAGGTCGAAGGCCAGCACGAGCGTCTCTTTGAGGTGATCCTTGCCTTCGCTGATCATCTTCTTGCTGGTCATCCACAGAATCACCCCTGAAAAGAGCGACCAGAACGTGTCGGCCAGGGCGACCGGGTGGCGGTCGATAAACAAGCCCTTCGCCACCCCGTCACGGAAGATCTTGACGATGGAGCCCATGGACTTGCCGATGAGGTCCTTGATCTCGTCCAGCAGCTGGGGGGTCAGGTTTTTCAGCGTGTCGCTCGACTGCAGGTGGAACATGTTTATAATGATCAGCGGGTCGAACTCGTAGACGTCGTACATGGCCTCCATGAGAGCCTTGAGCTTCTCATCCGGGCCGGCCGGTTTCAGCGCGTTGACATGCTCGATGCGCAGGAGCAGGTACTGCAGGATGCGCAGTGAAAGCGAGGCATAGAGCTCTTCCTTGTTTTTAAAATAGAGATAGAGGGTCCCGGGGCTGAGTTCGGCCTCCTGGGCGATGTCTTCCATCGTGGACTTGCTGAACCCCTTCTCGGAAAAGACCCTTTTCGCGGCGACCATGATCTGCTGTCGACGACGTTCTTTTTCACGTTCCTTGCGTTCTTGGATTCCCATGCAAGTCACCCTGAATAATATTTATTGATCAAATTAACTATTATTTACTATTTCGTATTTAGTCAAGCTCAATCTTTCTTGCTGAGTCGTGAGTTGTTGCCGGTATTCTCGTTTCAGAAAGCCAGAGAGAGGGTGGAGAAATGACAAATGGTTTGAGCCCGAGCGTCAGCCGAGTTCAGGAGGTCCTGGACGGAATGGGACTGAAGCAGCGCATAAAAGAGATGAAGCAGACCACCCGCAGCGCCCAGGACGCTGCCAAGGCCGTCGGCTGCGATGTGGGACAAATTGCCAAGTCACTGGTCTTCAAGGGTTCAGCGAGTCAGCAAGCCATCCTCGTGATCACCAGCGGCGCGAACCGGGTCAACGAGGCCGCCTTGGCCCGAATGATCGGCGAGCCCATCCTTAAAGCGGATGCCGATTTCGTGCGTGCGAAGGCAGGCTTTGCCATTGGGGGCGTGCCGCCGGTGGGCCATCCCCATCGCCTGGTCGTATTCATTGATGAAGACCTGCTGCGATATCCGTGCATCTGGGCGGCCGCCGGATCTCCGCAGGCGGTCTTTCACCTGACCCCTCAAGAACTGCAACGCATCACGGGCGGGCGGGTCATCTGCGTGAAATAAAAAACCACAGGGCAAAGCGCAGAGGACCAATGGTAATTTAAGGATGCTCCATGCCCCCTATCCGAGCGTGATCGCGATAACGTCCTTGCGTGCGTCGATCTTCTGCAGGGTGACTTGGATGAGATCCTCAGGCTTGAGATCGAGGAATCCGGTGATCGCCAAGTCGCATTCCAACACGTAGTCGGTGAGCAGAACTTGATAACTGGTCCTGCGCCGCACCAGGACGATTGCTTCCGCTTTCTGCCCGACGTGCTGCTCCAGGTATTTCAAGAGCCAATAACGCTGCCGGCCGGTCTGCAGGCGGGCCACACGGCTCATGGGCTGCTCCACCATCTGGATGATGACGTCGATGTCCTCGGCCGAGTAGGGCTCCTCCAGGCCGAGCACGGCCCGCACTTGCCGCTGCGTGACCAGGTCGACGTATTTGCGGATCGGAGAGGTCGCCGTTACGTAGGCGTTCAACCCCAACCCGGAGTGCTTTTCAGGCGCATGACCCAGCGCGAAGCGATTCAGCAGGCGGCGCTGCATCCAGTGCTGGAAAAGCGTTCCCTCTTCACCGCGGTAAAGCCGCTCGCGCGGGTCGGGCTGGGAGCGAAACACGGCCGGCGTGCGCTGTTCGGCGAGAAAACGGGCCATCAGCCAGTTGGCCATGATCATGATTTCCGCCACCAGCATTCGTCCCGGGCTTTCACGGTTCACCCGACTGAGGTTGACCTCTCCGTTGTCCCCGATCCAGAGGTTGATCTCCGGGACGGAGATATGCATTGCCCCGGCCGCCAACCGGCTCTCGCGGAATTTCCGTGCGATGCTGCGCAGCTGCATGACCTTGGGATCCTGGTCCGCGGCCAGGTTCACGTCAAAGTAGGTGCGCTGGTCTTTGACTTGCACGCAGCTGGGAAAAAGACGATATCTCAGGATATCCAGATCGGGGGTCAAATCGATCATCGTGCTGATGGCCGGCCGGATCTCGCCCGCCTTCAAGCTGCACAGCCCTTCGGCCAGGTTGGGCGGCAGCATCGAAATCTTCTGATCGGCCATGTAGATGGAGCTGCCGCGCTGCTGGGCCTCCAAATCCACCGGACCACCCTTCCGGACGAAATGCGCGACATCCACGATGTGGATCCCGAGGCAGATCCCCTCGGGGGTAGCCTCAAGGCTCAGGGCGTCGTCGAAATCCAGGGTGGATTGCCCGTCAATGGTGAACAGGCTGAGATGAGTCAGGTCCCGCCGGCGGCTGTCCGTGCGATCGATCTGGCCCACGCCGACCAGCATCTCGGCCCGGGCCTGCACCTCGGGCGGAAATCCAATCGGGACGTTCAAGCGCAGCAGGTCGATGTTCTCGGTTTCCGTGAACACGCCCTGTTGGACCAGAACGGGAAACAGGTCCGCCGCCGCGTCCAGCCCCGCACGCTCCAACATGCCGCGCGCCAGGCTGTAATCCGGGCTCTCCTTTTCATACAGATAGTAGGATTTAAGAACGGACAGGAATTCGTCGCACCCCCGGACGGCGCCATCCGGCCCCGGCCCCCCGTTCTGGGCCAGCACCCGACGCAGCCATTCGCCCCCTTCCTCGATGACCCGCCTCCGGCGGGCCTCCGCCTCCCGCTGCGCTGAAATGCGCTCGACCTGCTCCTCGGAATTGGGGAAGAACCGCTCCGGATTGAACCGGAAGTAGAGGCGGTCGTCAAAAAGCGCCCGGACCACGGCCGAGCGGTGGTCGCCGTTCGTCGCATCGGGAAAGCAGAATGCGGTCATGGTCTCCACGTCGATCCATTGCTGCTCGGAATTCAATACTTCCCACAGTTCCCGAATCACGACCTTTGCAATCAGCGCTTTGCGTTTGTGGGCGACCGCCTTGAGGGTGTCCACCATCCGGGTTCTCCCGATCGATGGATCGATGCGCGCGCCGTCGCGGTGCAGGAGGCGTCCGGCGGAAAGATTGACCTCCTTATTATTTTCGGTCAACAGCCTCAAGCGTTGGTTTTTAATCTCCAAAACCACGGCGCAAAGGATGCGCTGCCGATCGATATATTCAACAATATTCCCAAGTTCCATTGCTCAAGAATAGCAACCGGTACCTCCAAAGTCAACGAAACAAAAAAGGGCCCCCGACCCGCGCATTCTCGTTGCCCGGCATGGGTCCATGTGGTATTCGAACAGATGTTCCCAATGGAACCATCGCACGGTCTTTGTATGTCCCCGCTATCGATCATCAAACCGTATTTTGCGGAGAACCGCTTAAAGATCTGCATCGGCCTGCTGAGCCTGATCGTGGTCGACGGGTTGCAGCTCATCGTGCCGCAAATCATCAAGCAGGTGGTCGACGATCTCACGGCCATGAACGTCCCCGCCGGCAGGTTGGGGTCCTACGCCGCCGCCGTTGCGGGTATCGCCGTTCTGATCGGCGCCTTTCGCTTCGTCTGGCGCCTCTGTCTGTTGGGAACATCCCGGCGCGTGGAGGAGGGCCTCCGCAACCGGCTCTTCAGCCACCTGCAGAGCCTATCGGCGGCGTATTTCGACCGTACGCGCACCGGCGATTTGATGGCCCATGCCACCAACGACATCCAGCAGATCCGGATGGCTACCGGCATGGGGTTGGTGGCTCTGAACGACGCGGTGGTCATGGGCGTCGCCGCCATCGGGTTCATGGCCACCATCAACCTGACGCTGACCGGCCTCGTGCTGGTTCCGATGCCGTTGATCGCCGTCAGCGCGCGCTTCTTCAGCCGCAAAATGCACCGTCGCTACCAGGCGGTGCAGGCGTCCTTCTCGGACCTGACGGAGGCGGTTCGGGAGCGCATGGCGGGCATCCGGCTGATCAAGGCCCACAACCGCCAGGCGGCGGAAACCGCCCGGATCCGAGCGGCGTCGATGGCCTATCTGGCCGAAAATTTGCGGCTGGTGAGAATCACCGGGGCGTTTTTTCCGATGATGTTGCTTCTAACCAACCTGAGCCTGGCTCTGGTGCTTTTCTTCGGCGGCCGCCAGGTCATCGGCTTTACCATCACCCCGGGAGATTTGGTCGCCTTCATAAGTTACCTGGCGCTGCTCACCTGGCCGATGATGGCCTTGGGCTGGGTCACCAATCTCATCCAGCGCGGCCGGGCGTCGCTGGAGCGCGTCAACACCATCCTGGAAACCCGACCCGCCGTCCGGAACGCTGCCGGCGCCCGGCCCCTTGCGGCCCCGCGCGGAGACATCGCGTTCGAGAGCGTCGGTTTCATCTATCCGGAAAGCAACAGCCCCGCCCTGGCGGACATCGACCTGCAGATTAAAGCCGGCTGGGTCCTCGGCATCGTCGGACCGCCAGGGAGCGGCAAAACCTCCCTGCTCAGCCTGATTCCCCGACTCTATGACCCCTCGGCCGGCCGCATCCGAGTAGACGGATGCGATGTCCGCGGCCTGCGGATCGAGCAGCTGCGGGCGGCCATCGCGTTCATGCCCCAGGAACCGTTCCTGTTCGCCGGCACCATTCGGGACAACATCACATTTGGAGACCCGAATGTTTGCGAGCAACGGCTCATCGAAGCCGCCCGCAGCGCCGCCCTGCTCGACACGGTTAACGGGTTTGCCGAGGGATTCGACACCGTGGTCGGTGAAAAGGGGGTGATGCTCTCCGGCGGCCAGAAACAGCGGGTGGCCCTCGCCCGCTGCCTGCTGGCCGACGCCTCCATCGTTCTTTTGGATGACCCCATCAGCCAGGTGGATTTCGAAACCGGCGAGACGATCACCCAGGCCCTGCGCCGTCTGGCCGGTCGACGGACGATTCTGATCGCCTCGCATCGGATTTCCGCGCTGAGCTTTGCCGACCGAATCGTCGTCCTCGATCGCGGCCGGATGGCCGCCGCGGGCCGCCATGCTCAGCTGATAGAGACGGGCGGCTATTACGCCCGGACTTATCGGCTCCAGCAAATCGAAGAGGGACGCGATGCGGCCTGAGCAGGACTATTTCGAGGAAACCCGGCTGGGCAAGCCCTACGACCTCAAACTCCTGCGACGGCTTTATCCGTTCACGCGCCCGCATCGCCGCCTGCTCGCCTGGTCCGTCGGCTTGGTGATCCTGATCACCTTGATGGACGTGGCCCTGCCCTACCTCACCAAGGAGGCGATCGACCGCTACCTCGTTCCTGCGGCGGATCCGGCCTCCGCGCAACGAACCCTGCAGATCGACCTGAGCGACCCTCTGAACGCCGCGATCGTCAAGGATCGCTTCCCGGAGGCCCGCATCGAAGGAAGCATCGCCCGCGTCCCTTATGACGCGCTCGCCTCCCTGGACTCGGAGGACCTCGCCCAGCTGCGCCGCGGCGACGCGAACGGGCTGGCCTTCATGGCCGGGCTTTTCCTGATACTCGCCGTGCTCGATTTCCTGCTCAACTTCGGCCAGTCGGTCATCATGGAAATCTCCGGCCAGCGGATCATGCACGACCTGCGGTTGCGGCTGTATTCCCACATTCAGGGCCTGGCGCTGGAGTTCTTCACGCGCAACCCGGTGGGACGGCTGGTGACCCGCACGACCAGCGACATCCAGAACATGTACGAACTGTTCACCTCGTTCGTCTCGTTCGTCTTCAAGGATCTGGTCCTGCTCGGCGGGATCGCGGCGGTGATGCTGGTTCTGAACTGGAAGCTGGCCCTGGTGGCCTTCGGCGTGCTGCCGGCGGTGGCGCTGGCCACCGTCCACTTTTCCCGACGCGCCCGCAGCATTTTCCGCACCCTTCGGGTACAGGTGGCCGAAATCAACACCCGCTTCGCCGAAACCATCGGCGGCATGCGGGTGCTCCAGCTCTTCCGCCAGGAGACGGCCAACTTCGGCCGCTTCGAGCGCCTCAACCACGCGAACTTCCGCACGGGCATGGAGCAGATCCGGGTGCTGGCGTTGTTCATGCCCCTGATCGAAGCCCTGGCGCTGACGTCCGTGGCCCTCATTATCTGGTACGGCGGCGGCCGGGTGCTGGACGAACGTCTCAGCCTCGGGGCGCTCGTGGCATTCATCTCCTACATCCGCATGTTCTTTCGGCCGCTCCGGGATTTGGCTGAAAAATACAATATCCTGCAAAACGCCATGGCGTCGGCCGAACGGATTTTTCTCGTGCTGGACACCGACGCCATGCGGCCGCCGCCTCCGGCAGCATCCGGCGGAAGCGCACCCGCCCTGTCGTCGATCGACGAGCTCCGCTTCGAGGAGGTCGATTTCGCCTATCTGGCGGGCGAACCCGTGCTGCGCAAGGTATCCTTTCGCCTTCAGCGCGGCGAAACCGTGGCCGTAGTCGGACCGACCGGCGCCGGCAAATCGTCTCTGATCCATCTCATTCCGCGGCTCTACGACCCCAGCGCCGGCAGGGTGCTGATCAACGGTCGCGACCTGCGCGAGCTGCCCAGCGCCCTCTTCCGCGACCGCATGGCCCTGGTCATGCAGGATCCCTTCCTGTTTTCGGGCAGCCTGCGTGAGAATATCTTTGAGAACGTGCCGGAGCCGGCCTCCACCCAGGCCCTGGAGATCATCGCCGCCGCCAACCTGGATCAACTGATGGCGCGGCTGCCGCAGGGACTCGACACCCCGCTGGGCGAAGGAGGCGGCTCGCTGTCCAGCGGCGAACGCCAGCTGATCGCCATTGCCCGCGCGTTTGCGCGCAACCCGCAGCTGATCCTCTTCGATGAGGCCACCTCCTTCATCGATTCGGAGACCGAACTGCGGATCCAGCAGGCCCTGGAGCGGCTGATGCGACGCCGGACCGCCCTGGTCGTTGCGCACCGCCTGTCCACGGTCCGGGGCGCCGATCGCATTCTGGTGATGAACCGGGGACGGATCATCGAATCCGGCACCCATTCCGAGCTCATGGCCTTCCGGGGATTCTATTACCGCCTGCACCAGTTGCAGCCCACCGCCGCCTCCGGGGCGGTTCAATAATTTTCTTGATAAAAACAGGGTCGGATGGTAATAGCCCTACTCCACTAGGCATTAACATGCGACGGTATTTCGCCGCAGCCGGTCCCCCCGCAACCGCCGGCGCGGTGATGCGCCTCGTTGGGATTGTTTCGCCGCTCCATCCATAACCCCAAACTCGAATAAGGAGGATTGAAAAAATGCCCTACGATGCAACGAAGATGGCCGACTGGCAGATTTCGGAAGCCGCCGAGAAAAAGATGCCCACCCCGGAGCAATGGCGCGAGAAGCTCGGGCTGCAGAAAGATGAGATGCTGCCCATGGGCCGCCTGGCAAAAATGGACTTCCTCAAGATCATCGAGCGCCTCAAGGGCAAGCCGGACGGGAAATATATCGAGGTGACCGCCATCACGCCCACCCCCCTGGGCGAAGGCAAGAGCACCACTTCCGTCGGGCTGATGGAAGGCCTCGGCAAACGCGGCAAGAACGTGGGGGGCGCCCTCCGGCAGCCCTCCGGCGGCCCCACCATGAACGTCAAGGGCACGGCGGCCGGCGGCGGCAACGCCCTGCTGATCCCCATGACCGAGTTCTCCCTGGGCCTCACCGGCGACATCAACGACATCATGAACGCGCACAACCTGGCCATGGTGGCGATGACCTCGCGCATGCAGCACGAGCGCAACTACAACGACGAGCAACTCCAGCGGCTGACCGGAATGCGGCGGCTCGACATCGACCCCACGCGGGTCGAGATGGGTTGGATCATCGACTTCTGCGCCCAGTCGTTGCGCAACATCATCATCGGCATCGGCGGACGCCAGGACGGCTATATGATGCAGTCCAAGTTCGGCATCGCGGTCGGCTCCGAGTGCATGGCCATCCTCTCGATCATTAAGGACCTGGCCGATCTCA
>CAZNAX010000115.1:0-10501 GCA_964570965.1 uncultured Desulfatibacillum sp. | reverse complement strand
GCCGCCGTGGCCACCGCGGTCGCCATCGGCGTCGTCATGATCCCGGCCATGAAGGCAGCCGGCTACGACGAAGACGTGGGCGCCGCCCTGACCAGCGTAGCCTCCTGCATGGGCCCCATCATTCCCCCCAGCATCCCGTTCATCATCTACGGGGTCGCGGCCAACGTCTCGGTCGGCGCGCTGTTTTTAGGCGGCGTGTTTCCGGGGCTGCTGTTGGGCCTTGCCTTGATGATTTATATGTACTACGTGGCCCGCAAGCGCAACTACCCCATCGACCCTAAAACACCGGTCCGGGACGTTTGGGTCGCGGCCTGGAAAGCCATTCCGGCGCTTTTCATGCCCGTTCTGATCATGGGCGGCATCCTGAGCGGCATGTTCACCCCCACCGAGGCGGCCGGCGTCACCGTGATCTACGCCGTGCTGGTGGGGGTCTTCGTCTACCGGAAACTGAAATGGAGCAGCTTTCCCAAGGTGCTGCTGCAGGCGGGGCTGGAGTCGGGCATGGTCATGTTGCTGATCGCTCTCTCGGAGCCCTTCTCCTGGATCGTAGCAGCCGATCAGATCCCGCAGATTTTGATCGAATGGATCTCGAAGCTGACCACCTCGCCCTACATGATCCTGCTGCTCATCAATATTTTCCTGCTGCTGCTGGGCATCCCGATCGAAACTGCGCCGGGCATTGTCATCGTAACACCGGTATTGGCGCCGATCGCGGCCACCATGGGTATCGACCCGGTGCACATCGGCGTCATCATCTGCCTCAACCTGGTGCTGGGGCTGGTCACACCGCCGGTAGGGGCGGTTTTGTTTGCGGTCTGCGGGGTCGGCAACGTTACCATCGACCGCCTGAGCAAAGCGGTCTGGAAACCGTTTTTCGTGTCCCTGATGGTTCTGGCCATGGTGACCTACATCCCCTGGCTGAGCACCTGGCTGCCGAAGACTCTGCTCGGGTATTGATGCAACGGGCGGCGGCGCCCTCCGGGCAACCCCGTCCGTTGATAACGTTTTAACCGCATCGGGCATCCGGGCTCTACTAACGTCTGGGGCTGATGGGTTTCGAAAGGATTCGGCCATGGCAAATCAACAGAATCCCCGCGGGCCGCTGCGCTCCTCTGAAATGACCAAGGGGGTGGACCGCGCGACCCACCGCTCCCTGCTCTACTCCATGGGCTGGCGTTCCGAGCATCTGGACAAGCCCCTGGTAGCGGTGGTCAATTCCTTTAACGAGCTGATGCCCGGCCACATTCATCTCAACGCCCTCTGCCAGGGGATCAAGCTCGGCATCGCCGAGGCCGGCGGCACGCCCCTCGAGTTTCCGACCATCGCCGTCTGCGACGGCCTAGCCACCGGCCACAAGGGCATGAAGATGCCCATGCCGAGCCGCGAGCTCATCGCCGACTCGATCGAGATCATGATCACGGCCCACGCCTTCGACGCCATGGTGCTGTTGACCAACTGCGACAAGGTCACCCCGGGCATGTTGATGGCGGCCGCGCGCCTGAACATTCCGGCGCTGCTGGTGTCGGGCGGCCCCATGGACACGGGCTGCTTTCACGGCAAGCGCGTCTGTTACAACGACCTCATGGAAGCCGAAGCGTTGGTGGAACGCGGCCGGATGGCACCCGAAGAGCTGGCCGCCTTCGAAGAGGTGGCGGTTTGGGGCCCCGGCGCCTGCGCCATGATGGGCACGGCCAACACCATGAACATTTTGACCGAGGCGCTGGGCATGACGATGCCCGACGGCGCCCTCACCCCGGCCACCTCCGGTGCCCGCATGGCGCTCGCCCGCCGGGCCGGGCGGCTGATCATGGACCTGCACGCCCGAAACATTCTGCCACGCGACATTCTGACCCCGGCCGCCTTCCGGAATGCGCTGGCCGTAGACATGGCCGTCGGCGGATCCACCAACACCTGTTTGCACCTGCCGGCCATCGCCGCTGAAGCGGGCCTGGTGCTCGATCTGGATGAATTCGCCCGGGCCGCCGCTAAAACTCCGCACCTGGTTCTGCTAAAACCCGCCGGCCGACATTTCCCGCTGGATTTCTTCAATGCCGGCGGGGTGCCCGCTCTTATGAAAGAACTGCTGGACGGCGGGCTATTCCATGGGGACTGCATGACCGTCACCGGCCGGCCCATGGCCGAAAATCTTGCCGGCCGCCGCATCCTCGATGCGGAGGTGATCCGCCCGCTGAGCCAACCCCTCAGCCCGACCGGAGGGCTGGCGGTCTTGACCGGAAGTCTGGCGCCGGAGGGCGCCGTGGTGAAGAAAGCCGCCGTGGCTCCCGAAATGCTCCGGCACAGCGGGCCGGCGCGCGTATTCGAGCAGGAGGAGCCGGCCCTGGCGGCTATCTTCGACGGTCAGATCAAACCCGGCGACGTCGTGGTGATTCGCTATGAAGGGCCTAAAGGCGGACCGGGCATGCGCGAGCAGCTGCTGCCGACCTCGGCCATCATCGGCATGGGCCTGGGAACGTCCGTGGCGCTGGTGACCGACGGTCGCTTCTCCGGCGCCACTCAGGGTGCCTGCGTCGGCCATGTCACGCCCGAAGCTTTTCTGGGCGGGCCGATCGCGCTGGTTGAGGAGGGTGACCTTATCACCATCGACATCCCGGCCGGCCGTTTGGAGCTTGAGGTACCGGCCGACGTCCTGAAACAGCGCCGCGAAAGCTGGCGTCCACCCAGCCATGTCGAACTGCCGAAAGGCACCCTGCTGGACCGCTACCGCCGCCTGGTGGGCCCGGCCAGCCGGGGTTGCACGCTGGAATAAGTCAAGCCTCCCGCCGCCCTCTCTGGAACACGGACGGCGGGATTTAAACCCTCTGGCTCTAAGACCTGATTTCCTGTGGATACCTGCCTTTCTTGACATCCCTCGCCCTTTGGCTTAGATAGTCGAGTCTCCCGCCATCCAATGGCTGATATTTCGATGCCGACGGGCCGCAGCCGCCGGTCAACCGCACTTATGAAAAAGACCAAAATCACCGCCATTCGCAACATCGGCATCATCGCCCACATCGACGCCGGCAAAACCACGGTGACCGAGCGGATCCTTTTTTACACCGGCCGGTCTCATAAGCTGGGCGAAGTCCACGACGGCGAAGCCGTCATGGATTGGATGCCGGACGAACAGGAACGCGGTATCACCATCACCTCGGCGGTGACCACCTGCCTTTATAAGGACATCGAAATCCATCTTATCGACACCCCCGGCCACGTCGACTTCACCATCGAGGTCGAGCGTTCCCTGAGGGTCCTGGACGGAGCCGTAGGCGTCTTCAGCGCCGTGGAGGGGGTCGAGCCCCAGTCCGAAACGGTCTGGCGCCAGGCCGACAAATATCAAGTGCCCAAGATCGCCTTCCTGAACAAGATGGACCGTATCGGAGCCGATTTTCCCGGCACCGTGGAGATGATGAAAAGCAAACTGGCGGCCAATCCGCTGGTGCTGCAGCTGCCGGTCGGAGGGGGCGAGGATTTCCGGGGGGTGATCGACTTGGTGCGCATGCAGCAAATCCGCTGGGACGAATCCTCGCTGGGAACCTTCTTCACAAGCGCGCCGATCCCGGCGGACATGCTGGACCAGGCGGCCGACTACCGCGAGCGATTGATCGAGACGGTCGCTGAGCAGGACGACGCACTGATGGAAGCGTTCGTGGCCGAAACGCCGATCGATGAGACTCAGCTGCTGGCCGCTATCCGCCGCGCCACCATTCAGCTCAAACTGGTGCCGGTGCTGTGCGGTGCCGCGCTCAAGAACAAGGGCATCCAACCGCTGCTCGACGCCGTCGCCCAATTTCTTCCCAGTCCTGCAGACATCCCGCCGGCTCGGGGGATGCATCCGGAGACCGGCGAGCCGATCGTGTGCCATCCCAAAGATGCCGATCCGCTGGCGGCATTGATCTTCAAGGTCTCCATGATGGAAGGGCGCAAACTATGCTTTGTCAGGATCTACAGCGGACGGCTTAAGGCCGGCAGTGACCTTTATAATCCCTCGCTCAAACGCAAGGAGAAGGTTGCGCGCATCCTGCTGATGCACGCCAACAAACGCGAGCGTATCGAGGAGTCCGGCGCAGGCAGTATCATCGGAGTCATCGGTCTCAAGGACGCCTCCACCGGCGACACGCTTTGTACCGCCGAGCACCCGGTGCTGCTTGAAAAGATCGGATCCTACGAACCGGTCATCTCCATCGCCATCGAACCTAAAACTCACAGTGATCAGGAACGAATGGACGAGGTCCTCGAAAAATTCACGGCCGAAGACCCGACGCTGAGGGTCCGCAAGGACGAGGACACCGGCCAGACGATTCTTTCGGGAATGGGCGAGCTGCACCTTGAGATCATAACCAGCCGCATGCAGCGCGAGTTCAACACCAATGTCAATGTCGGCAAGCCCCAGGTCGTCTACCGCGAAGCGATTGCCGGACCGGCCCAGGCGACATCCGTTTTCGACCGGGAAATCGCCGGCCAGCGGCACTTCGCCGAGGTCAGTCTCTCCGTCGCTCCGCTGCCGCGGGGCGCGGGATCGAAATTCATCTCCGGCTCCCCGGGCGAAATGCTGCCGGCGGCCTTCATGGACGCCGTCCGCAAAGGTGCCTTGGGCGCTCTGGACAGCGGCCCGCTCTCCGGCTATCCGGCGGTGGATGTGGAGATCCGCCTGGCCGCCGCCGCCCCGAAAGACACCAGCACCGAGCTCGCCTTCACGGTGGCCGCTTCCATGGCCTGCAAGGAGGCGTTGTCCAGGAGCAATCCCTTTCTGCTCGAACCGATCATGACCGCGGAGGTGCTGGCACCGGAGGCCTTCCTGGGAGAAGTGATCGGCGACCTCAGCGCCCGCAGCGGCAAAATCGAATCCATCGAGCACAAGCTGGGGGTCCAGCTCATCACCGCGACCGTTCCCCTTTCGCGGATGTTCGGCTATTCGACCGCCTTGCGTTCCGCCACCCAGGGACGGGGGACCTTCTCGATGCATTTCAAACGCTTCGACCGCCCATAAAAAAAAAGGGTTCTTCCGAAGCCGTTTTTTTTTAACCGTCCAGGGCTTTTTTCTCTGCTTTGATCTCTGCTTCCACCTGCTTCAGGAGACGCTCGGCGCGCTCGCGCTTTTCGGGAGCATCGCTGTTGCGCAGCGACTGCTTGAACTGGGTTGCCGCTGTTTTGAAGTCCCGCGCCCGCAGGTGGTAAATGCCCAGATAGTAATGAGCATCGGCGAGAGCGCCTTGCCGGCCGAGGTTTTGACCCAGGAAATAATAGGCGTCGCGGTAGTCCGGCGTTTTCTGGATGACGGCGGTGTAAAGGCCAACGGCCTCTGCGGAACGGCCAAGCTCCTGCTGGGTGCGGGCCAAAAAGAACAAGGTGTCGGGATCCTCCGGAATCATGCTCCGGGCGCTGTCCAGCGCGCTCAGGGCGGCCTCCAGTTGCCCGCCGAGAAAATAGACCTTGCCGAGGTCGCGCAGCAGGTAGGGGTTGAACGCGTTACGGGCGAGCACCGCCTTGAGCTCGGCGGCCGCTTCGGTGGTCCGGTTGGAACGGGCCAGGACCAGGCCGTAGCGATAGCGCGCCAGCGTGTTTCCCGGCTCGCGCTGCAGGATCTGCTCCAGGCGGCCCAGTTCGGAGCTCACGTCGTTGTATTCCACCATCAACCGGGTCATGATCCGTTCGAACTCCGCCGGGTTCGCTTTCTGAATCGTAGGGGGACTGCCTTTATGATCCTCGATCCAGGAGCCGACATACGAGATCCGGTCTTCGATGGCGGGGTGGGTCATCATGTAAGTGGGAACCTGCTCTTTGCTGAACCATTGCTTGCTGCGTATTTTCTTCAGAACCTTCAGAAGCCCTTCGGTGCTGTATCCTGCATCGGTTAGGAACTTGAGTCCGAGCTGATCGGCCTGCATTTCGTTTTCGCGGCTGAAGGCGAGCTGGGTCGTCGCCCCGGTGGCGGCCGAGCCCAACGTCAGCGCACTCGCCGCCGCCCCCGAACCGCCGGCCGCGCCGAGCAGAATGCCGGCGGCCATCCCGGCCAGTTGCGCCCAGCCAACCTTCTTGGCCAGCTCGATCTTCTGAGAGATATGCCGGCAGTACACATGGGCGATTTCATGGCCCAGGATTCCGGCCAGCTCCTCTTCGCTCTCCATGGCCTCTAACAGACCGCTGTAAACGAAGATGTGGCCCGCCGGGGTGGCGAAGGCGTTGTACATATCCTCGTTGATGACATAGAATCGGTAGCGGAACGGCTGCTCCGGCATCACCGACAGAATCCGTTTGCCCACTCGGTTGACATAGCCCGTCACGTAAGGGTCTTCCACGACCGGCAGTTTCCGGAAGATAATCCGTAACATTTCGGCCGAAAGCTCCTCCTCTTCTCCGATCGTGATGGCTTGCCCCGGAAGCGGCAACACCATCAGCACGGAGAGCAGCAGCGCGGAGACCCGCATCGTCCGCCGGTGGTCGTAATGGCGTGTCATCGGTCCAATTTCCTTGCTCAGGGATTCTCCGTCGATCCTGCCGCAACGCCGGCAGGCTCTATTCACGAGGGGAGAAGAAGGGTCGCGCCGCAGCGAACCGGCCTGCATCGCATGACGGGGTGAATCGATCGGAGTTAGGGCTATCTGAGATGCACTATCTCATAGATTGCCGTTCTTTTCAAAGAATCAATTATGTGTTAAACGCAGCCTATGGCCAAAGTCGTATGCATAGCCAACCAAAAGGGCGGTGTGGGCAAGACCACCACGGCCGTGAATCTGTCGGCTTCTTTGGGGGTTTTCGAAAAGCCTACCCTGTTGGTGGATTGCGATCCCCAGGCCAACGCCACCTCCGGCCTGGGCATCGACAAGACCCGCCTCGCGAGCACGCTTTACGACGGGCTCCTCGGCCGGATGGACGCCGAATCTCTGCTGCACGACAGCGCCATCGCCACATTGAAGGTCATCCCGTCGAATGTCCAGTTGATCGGCTTTGAGGTCGAGATGATGTCTGAGCCCGACCGGGAAAAGGCACTGAAACGCCTCATTGCTCCCCTGCTCGACCGGTTCGAATACATCATTCTGGACTGCCCGCCGTCGCTCAGCCTGCTCACCGTGAACGCGCTCACGGCGGCGGACTCGCTGCTGATTCCGCTGCAATGCGAGTTTTACGCCCTGGAAGGCCTGGGGCAGTTGCTGCAAACCGTCAAACGCATCAAGCGCTCATTCAACCCGGGGCTCAGCATCGCCGGAATCTTGCTCACCATGTTCGACCGCCGGACTAATTTATCGCATCAAGTGGCGGAAGAGGCCGAAAAATTCTTTAAAGGACTCGTGTTTAAAACCACCGTTCCCCGCAACATCCGCCTGGGAGAGGCGCCCAGCTTCGGGAAGCCGATCATTCTCTACGATGCCGCCTCGCCCGGTGCCCAGAGCTATGTCGAACTCGCCAAGGAGTTCATGAACCATTCCCGGGGAAGCTTTCAACCACTTTAAGGTAAACCATGGAAAAACCCTTGTCACCTCAGGATCCTGCCCCCAAACGCAAGAAGCTCGCCCTCGGTCGGGGCTTGGAAGCACTGATCCCGGACGCCGACCCTGGCACGGGGGTCGGTCCTGGCGATTATTTCTTGTGCGACATCCAGCTCATTCGACCCAACCGCTTTCAGCCTCGCCGCCAGTTTGCCGAGGCGGAGCTGGAGGAACTGGCCGAATCGATCCGGGGACAGGGGATCCTGCAGCCGTTGATGGTACGCAAGGTCGACTCCGGCTTCGAGCTGATCGCCGGGGAGCGCCGCCTGCGGGCTGCGCGTCGCGCCGGACTCAGCCAGGTGCCGGTGGTGGCGAGGCCGGTCAGTGACGACCAGCTGCTGGAAATGTCTCTGGTGGAGAACATCCAGCGGTCGGACCTGAACCCGATAGAAGAGGCCGAGGCTTACCACCGCTTGATCCACCAGTTCAATCTCACCCAGGACCAGGCCGCGGCACGAGTGGGGAAAAGCCGTTCCGCCGTGGCCAACTTTCTGCGGCTGCGACAGCTGCCGGAGCCCATTCAAGCCAGCATCGTCGAGGGCGCGCTCAGCATGGGCCACGCCCGCGCCCTGCTCGGCGCCGAAAGCTCCGCCTTGCAGTTGACGGCATGGCGGGCGGTCGTTGCCAAGGGCATGTCCGTGCGCGAAACCGAAGAAATGGTCCGGCGGTTGAAGTCTGAAAAAAAGGCACCGCGCGCCCGCCTGAAAAGCTCGGAGGCGACTTACCTGACCAGCCTCTCCGAAGAGCTCTCCCGCCACTTGGGCACGAAGGTCAGCATCCGCAAGTCAGGCCGTCAGGGCCGCCTGGAAATTGAGTTCTACAGCAACGACGACCTCGACCTATTGATCACGCGCCTGCGGCAGATCAAGGCTTGATCCGGGTCCTCAGCGCCATGGGCATGCACATCATCATCGACGGTTACAACCTGGTGCGCCAGTCCAAAGAGTTGAGCCGGCTCGACCGAACGGATATCGCCCGGGGGCGTGAGGCCCTGATCGAGAGACTCGCCATCTACCGCCGGTTCAAGCCGCACCGCATGACGGTGGTGTTCGACGGAATCGGCGCACCGGCTTTGTCTCCCGGCCGGGATCGGATCAAGGGCATCGAGATCGTCTTTTCGCGCGATGGGCAGAGCGCCGATGCCGTTATCGGGCGCATGGTTCGGCAGGAAGGCGCATCGGCCCTGGTGGTGAGTTCCGACCTCGCCGTGGTTCGAAACGCTCAAGCCTGCGGCGCGGCGGTGATCGAATCGACTGACTTCGAGGGCCGCATGGCGATGGCCGGCGCGCTGGAAGCCGGCGAACCGACCGAAGAGAGCCTGCGGGCGCGGCGGATTTCGACTCGCAAGAAGGGAGAGGGCCGGCGCCTCTCCAAACGGCTCCGGCAGAATCAACGAAGGACCGCTAAACTTTAGGGGTTATGCCTCGTAAGCATTTTCGGCGAACAAAAATTCTTAAAAGACCGGATTCAGTCGCTGTCGCTGGTGAAACCCGCGTGTTTCTGGTCAAAACCGCCTGAATCGTTACCCGCCTGAATGAAAATCGTAATCGCCAAAATGTCCGGCTTCTGCATGGGTGTACGCCGGGCGGTCGAGATGGTGCTGGACGCCCCGGGCCGGCATCCGGGACCAATCTGCACCTACGGCCCTCTGATTCACAACCCCCAGGTGCTGGAGTTGCTGGCGTCCAAGGACATCGCAACGATCAAGACGATTCCAACCTGCGGCCGGGGCACAGTCCTGATCCGGGCCCACGGCGTGCCGCCTGAAACCAAAAAGCAGCTCCGAGCAGCCGGCTTCAAGGTCATCGACGCCACTTGCCCGCGCGTGATCCGCGTGCAGTCCATCATCCGCAAACATGCCCGCCAAAACCATGCCGTGATCATCGTCGGCGACAAAGATCACCCGGAGGTCATCGGGCTTCTCGGTTATGCCGGCGCCAAGGGCTACGTGGTGGCCGGCGTCGAGGACCTCATCCGGCTGCCGGCCTTCGAAAACGCCATTATCGTCGCGCAGACCACCCAGAACACGGGGCTGTATGCAGCTGTCCGGCACTGGATCGAAGGCCATTACCCGCATTACAAGGTCTTTGAGACCATCTGCGACTCCACCGAGAGGCGCCAGTCGGAAGTGCAGCGGCTGGCGGAGGCTGTGGACGCCGTGGTCGTGGTGGGCGGCCGCGCAAGCGGCAACACCCAGCGGCTCTTTGAAATCGCCCGCCGGACCGGCAAACCGGCCTTCCATGTGGAAAGCGAAGCCGACCTGGACCGCATCGATTTGGATGCCCTGCGCTCGGTCCAGACCATCGGCATCACGGCCGGGGCCTCCACTCCGAACTGGGTCATCCGCAAAGTCTACATGGCGCTGGAGACCATGGTCTTCAAACGCAAGTCGGGGTGGCACCAATCGGTCTACACGTTTCTGCGGGCCGCGCTGCTCTCCAACCTCTATGTTTCGCTGGGCGCGGCGGGCCTGTGCTATGCCGCCACACGCCTGCAAGGAGTTTCCGATTTCACTCCGTTTGTGCTCATCGCGTTTCTCTACGTGCAGTCCATGCACATCCTCAACCATCTCACCGGTAGCAAAGCCGACCGCTTCAACGAGCCGGACCGCGCTCGGTTTTACGACGATCGCAAAGTCTCGCTGACGGTCATCGCTCTGTCCAGCGGCGCAGCCGGCCTCGTCATCGCTTATCTCCAGGGCTGGTTGCCGTTTCTCGTTCTGCTGGTGATCAGTCTGCTCGGGCTTTCCTACCGGATCACGCTGATTCCCAAAGCGTTCGCATCCGTCGTGTACCGCCGGATCAAGGACCTCCCGGGCTCGAAGACCCTTCTCATCGCCATGGCCTGGGGAGTCGTCACTTCCGCTCTACCGCCGATTTCGACCTTCGGGATCTACAGCGCAGCCAACGCATTTATCTTCGCCTGGTCGGCGGTGCTGGTTTTCGTGCGGACCGCTTTTTTCGATATTCTCGACATGCAGGGCGACCGTTTGGTCGGCAAAGAAACAATCCCAATTT
>CAZNAX010000114.1:0-10562 GCA_964570965.1 uncultured Desulfatibacillum sp. | reverse complement strand
CGTGATGAATACCTGCGTTGAAGGCAAGGTGCTGCAAGAACTGCTGGAGCTGCTGAAGCTGGAGCAGATCGAGGAGAACATCTTCCGCGGCCAGAGCCAGGATCTGGGGTTCGGCAATGTCTACGGCGGCCAGGTGCTGGGGCAGGCGCTTTCGGCCGCCTATCAGACGGTGCCGCCCGAGCGCCGAGCCCACAGCCTGCACGCCTACTTCCTGCGCCCGGGGGATGTCGCCAGGCCCATCGTCTACAACGTGGACTGCATCCGCGACGGCAAAAGCTTCACCACCCGCCGGGTGGTGGCCGTCCAAAAAGGCCGGCCGATTTTCAACATGTCCGCATCCTTTCAAATTGACGAAGCGGGATTCGAACATCAGGATCCCGCCCCGCAGGTCGCCGGTCCGGAAGCCCTCGCCTCCGAGCTGGAGCTCGCCAACCGGATCGCCGATCAGATTCCCGCCCCCATTCGGCAGAAGCTACTGTGCCGGCGGCCCATCGAGGTGCGTCCGGTGAACCCCATGAACCCGTTCGCGCCGGAGAAGCGCGCGCCCGTGCGCTACAACTGGATCAGGACCATCGACCGGATACCGGCCGACCCCGCCGTTCACCAGTACCTGCTGGCGTATGCATCGGATTATGGCTTGATGGTGACCTCCCTCAGTCCGCACGGGCAGAGTTTCTGGCAGCCGGCCATGCAGGTCGCCAGCCTGGACCACGCCATGTGGTTTCATCGCAGCTTCCGCATGGACGAATGGCTCCTTTATGCCATGCACAGCCCCAATGCCGGCAAGGCGCGGGGGCTGGCCTTCGGAAAGGTCTTCAACCGCGAAGGCGTCCTCGTGGCCTCGGTCGCCCAGGAGGGACTGATCCGTTACCGCGGCCCCGAACAGGGATGAAGCAACTCGGGGCTTATGGCGGATAAAGGGAGCATCTGTCAGCTCAGATCCTTTACACGCTTGTCGGGCTCGCATTAGACGGTACACCACGGGGTTGATCCTGACCACCGAACGTTACGCTTCGGAAAGACGAGGGATGGCAACCGGGTATTATATTGGGCAGGAATACTACTCAATCTGGGGATGCGCTTTCGCAATCCTGGGATTGCCGGGATTCGGGGCAATATGGGCAGTACACTCACTGAAAAAAATGGACATCAGGAACGGCAGTAGAGTTCGATAACTTTATACATTCCGGCGTATCACCAAAAGATTATGCTTCGAAACGACCGGACCAACTGAAGGATGAATGTTGAAGGACAAAATGATCGTAGTCGATAAGCGTTTTAGGGGACCTCCGACATCTGGAAACGGAGGCTATGTTTGTGGGCTTCTTTCACAGTTCGTTGATGGCCCCGCTGTCGCTGTTCGACTCCTGCTGCCAACGCCGCTCAATACCGACTTAGAGGTTCGAGAAACAGAAGGGGGTGCCGCTCTGCTTCACGGTGGCGTCGTTCTCGCCGAGGCACGATCCGCAAAGATCGTGCTCAAACCACCGGCATGCCCGAGCTACAAAAAGGCGGAGGAGGCATCGCGCCGATACCGGGGATTTACGTCACACTGGTTTCCATGCTGCTTTGTATGCGGCCCGGACCGTGGTGATGGTCTCCATGTATTTCCGGGACCCGTCGAAGGGGGCGAACGAGTCGCTTGCCCTTGGATTCCCGATGCGTCCGTCACCTCAGATGGGGGTTCCGTATCTGCCGAGTTCTTGTGGGCCGTACTCGATTGCCCGGGATCCTTCACCTTTCCCCAGCCTGCAGGTAAAGCGATTGTTCTCGGAGAACTCCAGGTTGAACTCTTTGGAGGCGTGTCCGTAGGTGAGCGTTGTGTTCTTGTCGCATGGCAAATTGCCAGCCGTGGCCGCAAACACCACACCGCCACCGCCCTCTTCGGCGAGTCCGGGGCGTGTCGCGCTCTTGGGCTTGCGACTTTCTTGACGGTTCCAGAACAGGGATGGAGGCAATCCTGAAATAGTTGCCATAGGCATAACGACCGGATACAGCCGGCTCGTTACCCTCGCAACTGATCTACGGCTTGAATATATCACCCTAAACTCGACCTCGAAGAAAGCCATGATACTGACAGCTTCGCCCCAAGGGCACCAAAACTAAAGATTGTGCAGATTTAGCGCAATATGTTTTCTGTTGCACAACCTTTCCCATTAGTGTTGAATCATAATTCGGGATGTGAATTTCAAAATGAGCCACCCTCCACCGCCTAAAAGAGGATCAAATGTCCGATTTCTTTCAAAACGGTGAGATCACCACCTTTCACAAGCTCAAGCGCCGGGAACTTGGTGAATTGGAGGCTGAACTGGAACTGGCTTCCAGACACCGACCCGTTTCCCTGGTCTTGCCCTACATCCCGGTGGAACTTCAAGGAGCCGGTCTTCCGCGAATCGCACAAGAACTCAGCCACGTACGCTATCTGAAAAATGTGATCGTTACCGTTGGTAGGGCCTCGCGGGAGGACTTCGATGATGCCAGAAGGTTTTTTGCTGCGCTGCCACAAAAACCCAAGCTGATCTGGTGCACGGGCCCTAGACTTGAATCCATCTACGAGCTATTGGGCAAAAACGGAATCGATGTCGGTGAAGATGGAAAGGGCAGATCGGCGTGGATCGCTTACGGCTATATTCTCGCTCTTGAGGACAGCAAGGTCATCGCCTTGCACGATTGCGATGTCGTCACCTACGACCGGGAGCTTCTGGCACGGCTGTGCTACCCCGTGACCCACCCCAACATCGGTTTTGAATTCTGCAAAGGCTATTACAGCAGGGTCACGGAACAGATGCACGGCCGTGTGACGCGCATTTTTGTGTCCCCCCTGATTCGCTCCCTCAAGGCAACGTTAGGCCCGGACCAGTTCTTGGACTACCTCGACAGCTTCCGCTACATTCTGGCCGGTGAATTTTCTATGGATACCGAACTTGCACGCAGGCTTAGAATCCCCGGCGACTGGGGCATCGAGGTAGGGGTTCTGGCGGAGGTTCACCGGAACTGTGTTCTCAGCAGGGTCTGCCAAGTTGATCTTTCCGACAATTACGAGCACAAGCATCAACCGATGCTGCTGGAAGACCCCGACAAGGGCCTCTTAAAAATGGGCACCGACATCGCTAAGTGCATCTTCAGAAACTTGGCCGGCCGGGGGTTTACACTGTCCAATGAGCTTTTCATATCCCTCAAGTCCTGTTACCTGCGCATCGCCCAGGATTTCATTACACGCTACGAGCACGATTCGGTCATAAACGGCTTGAAATATGACCGCCACAGCGAAGTGAGCCAGGCGGAGGCATTTTTAAGGTGCATTGAGAGCGCCTCCCAGCAGTTTCTTAAAACCCCCATGGAGGTTCCCTATATTGCCAACTGGAACCGGGTAGCCTCGGCGGTGCCGGGTATTTTCAACATGCTCTTGGAAGCCGTAGATGCTGACACCAAACTATAATGGTATTTATCGATTTGAAATCAGTTGGGCGAAAATGGGAAGTTCCTTCAGATCTTAAGGAGGAACGCGCCCATAAACTCCGGAAAAACCATTTTCTCCCAACTGATGGATTTTCTGTCCCCGTACGAATTTCGCCAATGCGTGCATCGGTACAACGGCAACTTCAAAATTTGTCCTAATCGCCAGTTTATGATCACGTGAATCTGAAGAAATTGGGTGACACTTCCGAGTGTAAAAACCACTTACACAGAGAGGAGGTCACTCGATGGCGAGAACATCCACCAAGAGCCCCGCAACCCGGGCGAAGGGGAAGAGCCTAAGCCTGGCTTTTCCGGTGGAGTTCCGGTTGCGGATCGTCAAGCTTTACCTGGAGGAGGGGTACCGTCCCAAACTGCTGGTTGAGCAGTTTGGGATCAGCACCCATTCGATTCAGCGCTGGGTGAGAGCCTTTCATTCCGTCAACTTCCCGCAGGCGGCTTCCAACCGGGCGATGTTTTCGGCCCTGAGGCCGCGCGTCTCTTTACTACCCGTCTCGTTGCAGAGGGAAAGCGCCTCTCGATACCACCGCAGAGTCCCCTCGTATTCCTTTTTCATGAACAGAGTGGTGGTGCTTAAACCTAAAAAAATCCCCCTGCCGGAACCTGATGTGATATAAGCAAAAGATGTTTTCTTGCCGAACCTGGAGTGCCGGGAGAACATCGTGAAATTCAATCCACTTTCCATCGCTCACCTAAAGGAATTGGAATCGATGGTTGCGCCGGACCGGTTTTCCACCGGGCCGTCGGTTCTCGATCTGCATGCCAAGGACCAGTCCGCCCATCCGGCCTGCCGGCCGGAGGCGGTGGTCTGGCCGGAGACGGCGCCCGAAGTGGCTTCCATCCTGAAATATGCCAGCCACCATCGCATTCCCGTGACCGGCTGGGGGTCGGGTTCCAGCCTGGAGGGCAACCCCATCCCCGTATGCCGTGGGATCGTGCTCGATTTCAGCCGCATGAACCGCATCCTATCCGTCCGCGAGGAGGATTTTCAGGCGGATGTGCAGCCCGGCGTCGTCTACCAGGACCTGAACGAGAAACTCCGGCACACGGGCCTGTTCTTTCCGCCCGATCCGGGCGCCCGCGCCACCATCGGCGGCATGATCGCCAACAACGCCAGCGGCACGCGCACGGTGCTCTACGGCTCGACCCGGGACTACGTCATGCGCCTGGTGGTGGCCCTGGCTAACGGCGAGCTGATAGAAGTGGGCACCCGCGCCAGCAAGAGCTCCTCGGGCTACAACCTCATCAATCTGTTCGTCGGTTCCGAGGGTACGCTGGGCATCGTGGTCGAGGCGACCATGCGACTGGTGGGCTTCCCGGCCGAGGTTTCAGCCGCCGTGGCCACCTTTCCCTCGGTGCAGGCGGCGGCTCAAACGGTTTATGATTTGAAGCGCTCGGGCCTCAACCCGGCCGCACTTGAGCTGCTGGGGCCGGAGTGCATCGGCCTGATGAACCAGGTGGAGAAACTGGGACTCCATGTGGCTCCGACGCTTTTCATTGAATTTCACGGCGCCACCACCAGCCAGCTTTCCGAAGTGCTTGACACCGCCAAGGACATCTGCACGGCTCGGGGCTGCATCGATTTCCGGCCGGGCCTGGGCCGGGCCGAGCGGGACCGGATATTCAAGGCACGCCACGCCCTCGGGGAGATGATCCAGCACAACCACCCGGAGCATAAAATTCTGATCATGGACGTGGCCGTCCCCATCACCGCCTACGCCGAGCTTCTGGAGGCCATGCAGGCCGAAGTCAACGCCCACGGCCTCACGGCCTACACCCTCAGCCACGCCGGCAACGGCAACGTGCACCTGAACATCGCCGGCCGCAAGGACGACCCCAGGGAATGGGCGCTGGTGCAGGCGGTCTCCGAACGACTGGTGATGAAGGCCATCGCGCTCGGCGGGACAGCCACCGGCGAGCACGGCGTGGGCCTCGGCAAACGCAAATACATGCCCGCCCAGCACGGCAGCGGCCTGGCGTGGATGAAACAGATCAAGAACCTTTTCGACCCGAACGGGGTGCTGAACCCGGGCAAAATCTTCCCCGAGTAACGATCGCAGCCTACGGGGCTGGTTTGAAATACGAAAGGGGGCCTTACCGTGCGAGGCGAAACCGTCGAAAGACAAAAGGAGAAGATCCTGGCCAATCTCCGCGAGGCCGGACCGGCCGGTGCGAAAAAAGCCAAACTCGGTGTCAAAAGCCCGAAAGGCAGCGCCGCTCAGGCCTTGAAGGAGCTGCTGAGCGACCGGCGCGTCGCCAACCTCGGCAGTCCGACACGGCCCTGCTACGTCCTCGGCGAGCATTTCAATCCTCTGCAAAGGGCCTGCGCGCAGATCGAGCGCAACGCCCGTTTGCAGAAGCCGGTCGATAACCCCACGCCGGAGCTGTTCGTCAAAAAGGAGCTGGAAAAGGGGTGCCAGGGCGAAGTCCGTAAAAAAGTCGACGAAGCGCTCGATTGGCTGGTGCAACAAAAGCGGCTGGTGAAACTGCGCCGTGGCCGGTCGTTTTACCTGGCCTCCACGGATGAATTGAAGGCGCTGCTGACCCCCGACCGGCAACCGCCAGAAGCTGCTGTTGAAGCGCAACCCCGGCCCCTTCATTCCACGGAAGCTCACCCCGTCGACCGCCTGCTCGTGCAGGCCGCATACCTGCGCCTCACGTCCCGGCTGGGCTACCGCAACGTGGAGATATCCGAACTGCGGCGCGAGCTCGACATCCACATGGATGAGCTCAAGCGGCTTCTTCTGGAGGAAAGCCGGGATGGGCATGCCGTATTGAGCCTGGGCGACTGGTCGGTGTCGTCGGATGAAACCCGCTCAGGGGCGATCGAACTTTTCGGCCGGCCGCATCTGCTGGTGCGATTCGATGCGGATTAAGGGCGCCATGGACATCAATCCGTTTGAAAGCGTCATCGTGTCGGAGCCGCGGCGCATCGAGAGACCGGTTCCGGGATTGAATGATTTGCCGCTGGAGAGCCTTCTGCGGCAGGTCGACAAGCTGACCGCCGGAGAATTCCCGAAGGCAGTGAAACTCCCCGGGGCCCAGTTCATCCAATCACCCGCACCCGGTTACGGCAAGTCGCACCTCATCGGGCGGCTGTTCAAGCAGCTGCACGGCCGCGCCACGCTGATCTATTTGCGGCCGTTCACCAATCCATCCAGCTGCTGGAAATCGATTCTGCTGAAAATGGTGCAGGAGCTCGAATTTCCGGAAAGCGCGGAAGCCGAGTTCTGCGGGGTGGACGAGACCAACCAGCTGGAGGCGCTGGTTCACGGGATCCTGGTCAACGTGATGATCAACGGGCTGACGAGCGGCATCATCCGGCACAGGCATCCGGCGGGTGCGGTCGCTTATTTCCAGCGCGCCACGCTGAAACGGCTGCGCACCAACCCCCAATGGGTCACCTGGGTTGAGAGAAAGAAGGCCGGACTCGCCGAGCTGATGGAACGGCAGCTCAAACACAAGGGAATCCTCTTGAGTTCCTCGCCGCTCTCCTGGTTCAGTGTCCTCCTGAGCTATGCCTACTTCCCGAAAACCTACGAACTGCGCCAAAGCTGCCTGGATTGGCTGCGGGGCGGCAGCATCGATGACGACGCCGCCGGCCGGATCGGCATTCTGCCGGCGGACCGCCCGTTTCACGACCTGGCGATCGACCCGGCCAATGAAACCAGCAAAAACCGGATCGTGGATTTCTGCAGTTTGGCCGGCTTTTACCGTCCTTTTCTGTTTTGCTTCGACCAGACCGAAAATTACGGCGCTGAACCCTCAATCGCCAAGTGCCTGGGAATGGTCATCCAGGGGCTGGTGGACGACTGCCCGAACCACATGACGGTCGTCACGGCCAACCAGCACCCCTGGCGTCAGGTGGTGCAGCCGCACTGGGAACACGCCCATGTCGATCGCTTGGCCCGACCCGTGCTGGAATTGGAAGGGCTGCGCAAGGAGCAGGCCGGCGCGCTGATCGCGATACGTCTTCATGGCTGGGACCCAGGGACTCCCCAGGCGAAAAAAATCCTGAACCCTCAATGGCTCGAAGACGTCTTCCGCCAGAGCCGGGAAATCGGAATCCGACATTTCCTGGTGAAATGCAGCGAGCAGTGGCGCACCGGAGACATCAAGCCCAATACCGATTCGAAACCGTCTGCAACCGCAAAAGAACTGGAGGATACGTTCCAGGCGTACGTCAACAAAATCAAGACCCAGCCGAAGCGGCTGGTTTATGATCCGGACGCACTGTTCTGGCTGGTGCAGGAGGTCGCTTGCCGGCAGGGGGTGGCCTTCAAGAAGTTCAAGAGTACGAGGGGTTATCTGGTGGCGCGCTGGGATGTCGACGGACGGAAAGTTTATTTCGGCTTCGAAGCCGGTCATCACTTCAAGCGCTGGCTGGCGATCCAGCAGGAGGCCGGCCGCTACCATGCGGCGGACAGATCCAGCAAGGTGGTGTTTTTCCGCACGCCGGAGCTCCGGTTCATCCCGGGCCCAGGCTGGAAGAGTGCACATGAAATCGCGGCGGCCAAGCGGGGTTACCTGCACATTCTGGTGCTCGGTCGCGAGACCATGGCCCAGCTGTATGCGGCCTACGATCTTTACCTGGATACGGTGGAGGGCAATCTCCCCTTCAAGGTCGATCAGGTGATGGCCTTCATCCGCAGCCGCTTGAGGCCGGTCTGGGATGGAATTCTCGAACCCGCCCCTGAAAAGTGGGGCGGCGGCCCGCCCGAGACGGACCCAACGCCTCCGGATGAGAATGGTGAGTCCAAAAAGACGCTGATCCATAAAATTCGTGACATCGTCAAGAGAGACAAATTCTTGAGCATCGCGGACCTGATGGCCAGACTTTCGCCGCCGGTGTCCGAGGAGGAGCTGCACCGGGCCAGGGCCTGTATCGCCGAAATTCAGGTTCACACCAGTCCGAACATGACCGTGCTGCAATGGCGGCCGAACAAGTGAAACGGGAAACCGTCGGCACCGGTGGTGCGATCCTGCTTTCTTAGGTTGGCGCGGGGTTGGGCATGACGACGATCTCCATTACGGTTACCGAACTCAAGTGTGCCTGCCTGGATGCCGAATGGCGCCGCCGCTGGCAGCTGGGCAAGAAACCGTCGACCCGAAGTTTTGCGGCGCCTGGCGAACAGAACGTCTATGGCGCCCTTTTCCATCGCATCGCCGATGAATTCGTCGGCTGGCTGGTGGAATCCAAGCGCAAGGCCGATGCTGTCAAAGAGGCTACGGGCCTCTGGGGCGAGCTTTATGAACGCTTTGCCGCAGAGCGGCTGGCACGCATCGCCCAAAGAGGGCGTCTGGATTCCGCCCTGCATCTGTCCGAAGCGCTCAAGGCGTTTTCCAATCGGGTTGCCGAACTGCGGGAGCGCACCCCGGCCTTCAAAAGCTGGAAGGATGTCTTCCTTGCCAACGAGTTTGTGCTGAAAGACGTGGCGTTTCAGGCAGGCGGCGCGGCCTTGCGGGTGTCCGGCAGGCTCGACGCGGTGAGGTTCGGCCCGGAGGACGCCGTCGAAGTGGTGGACTACAAGCTCACCCACGGCAACCAGTTCAAGCACGACCTGCTCCAGTTGGCGATCTACACCAAACTCCTGGAGCTGGCGCGGCCGGGGCTGAGGTTCAACGGCACGCTCGAATACTACGAGCCCCAGCTGCATGCCGTGGCAGTAGCAAAGGATGACCTCGACGCTATTTTCAAAGACCTGGTCGAGCCCATCCTGTGTGAGCTCGGAGGCGCAGTGCCTTCGCCATTTCCGGCCATGGCAGGCGTTGCCGAAAAAAAGCCGGCCCCGGCCATGCGGGGAAACTCCGCAAGCCCGGATCTCTCCGCAGCCATCCGGAAATGCTTCGCCGAGTTTAAGCTGGACGTGGAGGTGATCGGCCGCCAGGAGGCGCCGCAACTGATCCGCTACCGCGTCCGGCCGGGTTCGGGCGTCAGGGTGGTGTCGCTGGCGAACCGTGCCGACGACTTGAAGGTGGCCTTATCGCTGCCCCAGAGCCCGGTGGTCAAACCCGCTCAGGGCAGCGTGATCATCGACATCCCCAGAGAAAAACCGAATATCGTCTACTGGCGTGAAGTGATCCGGCGTCCGGAACTCGCCGACCACGCCGGCTCCGTCGCCTTCCCCGTAGGCGTTGGGGTGGACAACCGCCTCCTGGTGGCCGACTTCGCCGATCCCAACATGTGCCACGGCCTGGTCGCCGGTGTCGCCGGAAGCGGCAAAAGCGAGTTTCTGAAAAGCATGGTGGCCGCGCTCATCCGCCGGAGCCGGCCCGCCGCGTTGAAGCTTACCATCGTCGACCCGAAAGCCCTCACCTTCGGCGGCCTGCCGCCGGGCTTAACCCATCTCACCGAGCCGGTCATCACCGATGTCAACGCCGCTGTCCCTTGTCTGGAAGAAGCGGTGGCGGACATGACCGCCCGCTATCGAACCATGGCCAAAGAAAATTTCGAGAACCTGAGCCTGCGCTTCAAAGCCGGAAGGACCGACATTCCCTATCGGGTCATCGTGTTCGATGAGTTTGCCGACCTGATTTTGGCGGGCGGCGATGCAAAAAAGCAGTTCGAAACGCTGGTCGCCCGGATCGCGCAGATGGGCCGTGCGGCCGGCATCCATCTGATGCTCAGCACGCAGCGGCCGGATAAAAACGTCGTGACCGGGCTGATCAAGGCCAACCTGCCCTTGAAGATCTGCATGCGGGTGGTCAACTCGACTAACTCCAACATCGTGCTGGATCGAACCGGCGGGGAAAAGCTCTTGGGCTGGGGTGACCTGCTCTGCGATCGCGGCCGGGGCATCGAGCGGGCGCAAGCACCCTACGTCACCCAAGAGGATCTGCGCGGCCTGGCGTCGCAACTGCCGCCGGCCTCACCCACTTACCATTAGCCCAGCGGCAGGCTCAAGAATTGGCCTTGAAAATTGCCTGGTTGACTGGTAATTGCTCGGATCGTTGCAGCTTGGCCTTTCAGGATCAAACAACCTCTAATCCATCAAGGAGCTAAAAAATGGAGAACAAGAGTTCGGGGACTGGAAATGTCATGTTGGTGCTGGTCATGCTGATCGGAGTTTTTCTGGTTGGGTTCC
>CAZNAX010000113.1:0-10738 GCA_964570965.1 uncultured Desulfatibacillum sp. | reverse complement strand
CGCCGCAAACGATGGCTGACCTAACAATCAACGTGACAGGAGAGGATGTCATGAAAAAGCAATCGGTCTTGATGACGTTATTCGGCTTGGCCTTGGCCGCTTTTCTGCTGGCCGGCTGCGCCGGAGTACAAAAGGCCTCGGATGCCACTTTCAAAACGCCGGAAGTCACCCTGAGCCACGCCGAGGTGCCGAGCTATTTCGGGTATTGGTTTTACAACGCCAAAGTTCAGCCCAGCCTTCCAGACAACGCCAAACCGGGCAACAACGGGGCTCCACTGATCTATGCGTTCATTTTCAACTTAAAGAATTCAAACGACTTTCCGGTCCTGATGGACAACATGAAGTTCACGGTCGCCCTGGAGGGTTTTGAACTGAATACCGTGGGGTCTCAGGACGAAATATGGGTCCCGGCCGGCAAGACCACCCAACTGCGGGTGCCCTGCGTGCTGGGTATGTTTGAAGCCTTTATGAGCCTGGGGGTCGTTGGAGGCATGGATCTGCAGAAGATGGGCAAGAAGCCCTGGGACATGCTTGAAAAATGGTGGACCACCGCCCCAGACTTCTCGTTCCCGGTGGAAGTCCGGAACGGCTCCGCCGTGTTCAAGGCGGACGGGATCACCAAGGTCGCGGCATTCAAGGCGAAGTACCCGTGATTGACTGAACCATTCGAATCGTGACGGCCGCCTCCGGGCCGCATGGGCCCGGAGGCGGATGCCCAAAAGAATCCCGCAGCAGAATTTGATTCAGTTACCGAACCTACGCTCATCAGGCAGTGGGGCACGGGAGGTGTTTGTTTCGGTGCGCCGCTGCGGACGCCAAGGTGGTGATGCCATGGCACTTCATGACTACACGTTCTACGACCTGATCAACCGCAATGCGGTCTGCTTCAAGAACCGGCCGGCCTGGCTGGAGGTCGACGACCGTCGTTCGCTGACCTTCGCCGAAGTCAAAGAACAGGTGGACCGTCTGGCCGGGGGGCTGCAGCAGGCGGGGATTAAAAAAGGCGACCGGGTCGGCGTTTTAGGCAAGAACAGCCTCGAGTACTTCCTGCTCTACGGTGCGGCCGCCGCCCTCGGTGCTATCATTCTTCCGATCAACTGGCGGCTCTCGGCCGAAGAAGTCATTTTCAACCTGCATGACGGATCGCCGAAATTGCTCTTCGTGGACCCCGAATACCAAACCATGATCGCATCGGCCAAGGAGCGGCTGCCCTCAGTCCAACGGTATTTCAACCTCAAACCGCCGGGAGGCCAATTTAACGATTTCAACACGCTGGCTCCAATTTCGACCGGCTTGAAGCCGGTCGAAATCGGAGACGAGGACGGCCTGGTCATCATCCACACGGCCGCCGTGGCCGGTCGGCCGCGGGGTGCGCTTTTGAGCCACCGCAACTTCATCAGCGCCAATGTCCACTTGAACCTTCTCATGCACCTGTCGCCGTCGGATGTGCACCTCAACCTGCTGCCGCTGTTTCACGTCGGCGGGCTTTTCATGGCGGCCATGAGCTTCCACGCCGGGGCCTTGAACGTCAACATGAGCAAGTTCGACGCCTTACAGGCGGTGGATTTGATCGCGGACCAGCAGGTGACGGTGCTGTTCGACTTTTCGCCGATTCTGGGCTCGATCCTCGAACAGCAGGCCAAGACCGGGAAGGACATCCGCTCGCTCAGGCATGTCATCGGCATCGAGACCCCTGACCCCATCGAGAAATACCAGAAGCTGACCGGCGGAACGTTCTATGTCATGTACGGCCAGACCGAGACCTCCGCTATCGCCACCTTAGGCCGCTACAGCGACCGGCCCGGCTCGGCCGGCCAAACCATCCCATTGGCCGACGTCAGACTGGTGGACGAAAACGAGCGCGTGGTTCCGGTGGGCGAGGTGGGCGAGATCACCGTCAAGGGACCGATGGTCTTCAGCGGTTACTGGAACCTGCCCGAAGACACGGCCCGCACCTTCCGCAGCGGCTGGCACCACACCGGCGACATGGGACGCTTCGACGAGGACGGTTTCTTGTTTTACTCAGGGCGCAAACCCGAGAAAGAATTGATCAAGCCGGGCGGGGAGAATGTCTATCCGGCGGAGGTGGAGAAGGCGATTCTGGAGCATCCGGCCGTAGAAATGACGGTGGTGTTCGGGGTGCCCGACCCCAAGTGGAAGGAAGGCATCAAGGCCGTCTGCAAACTGAAGCCCGGTCAGAAGCTGGCGGCCAAGGACCTCGCCCGGTTTGTCGGCGAACGCATCGCCAGCTTCAAGAAGCCCCAGTACGTCGAGTTCGTCGCGGAGATGCCGATGCTCGCCAACGGCTCTCCCGACCGGGCCGCGGTCAAGGAGAAATTCGGCGGCGAGCAGGAATAGCCAGCCGTTCGATCAGCAGCGTGTATCTTTTCTGAAGCATCGGGGCCAAGATCCACATCGAGGGCATCGCGCGGGAATCCCTATCCTTGAAAATGATATCTGGCTCCAACACCGTATTGATTATTCCGCTTGTCACACCACTTGACCTCTGCCACCGCGTTCGACCGCACAGATCCCGCGGTTTTCCCCGGAGACCCGTCTGCGGGCCTTTCCAGGCGGATCGAGACCGTTGAACCCGTTGCCAGGGGATGGGGCGTTTCAAAATAGCAGCCCCCCCGGCTGCAATTGAGCACTCTGGCAGGGGCCAAGTTGTCTTTGTTGAAATAGGTCCAAACAATCGTGTAGTCGCAGGCCTGACGCTGCTCTGCCCGGCGCTCCCCTGGATGGCTCAAGGTCGGTCGGGATACATAACGGACTCCCGCCAAGACACTCGCAATGGCATCTAAGATTTCTTGACTGCTTGCATCTTTGAAGCAGTAGCCGCCAGCTCCGGCCTCGAAAGCCGCTCGAATGTTGTGATCCGATTCAAGAATGGTCAGTACCAATATTTTTGCATCCGTGCTTTTTGATAGTTCGGGAAGAATGTCATAACCGCTTTTCTCTGGAAGCCGAAGGTCCAAGAGGACCAAGTCCGCAGGAACTTGCCTGATCATCTTCAATGCCTCTCCGCCGCTGGCCGTCTCTGCCACAACCTCCAAATCCTCCTGAGCGTTTAGCAGATCTTTCAGGGCTGCGCGGTAAAGATCATTATCCTCGACAATTATAATTTTTTTCTTGGTTTCCATGTCATCACCGAGTTTTCGTTGGGGTCGCCGGAGTATCGTTTCTGTCAAATCCTACCTTGCACGATCTTCGCCGATCTGGAACTCTATGCGGATGCACGTACCGGTTCCCGGCAAGGAGTGCAGGGAAAATGAACCGCCGATTATCTCAACCCGCTCTCGCATGCTCTTCAATCCAAAACCGCTCATACCATCGATGCGATGGGACACCGCGTTGAAATCAAAGCCACGCCCGTTGTCCTCCACCTCCGCTTCGATATAATGGCCGGTTTTTTTCAATCGGATATAAACCGTATCGGCCTTGCTGTGCATGGCGGCATTGTTCAATGCTTCCTGGATCACGCGGTAGATCACTATTTTAAGCGGCTCGGGGACCTCCTGCTCATCCACATCGATTTGCCGTACGATCCGTATGTGGTTGTAATACTGGTTGAACTGGCGGGCGTGCCAATCGATTGTGGCCAGAAGCCCCATGTCGTCGATTATCTCCGGCCGCAGATTGGCAGAGATCTGCTTGCACTCTTTAATTGTTTCGGCCAAATGCAATATGGCCTTCTCAAGAGAGCTGGCCGCTTCGTCCGGCCTTTCAAATATCTTCTTGACGATCGATTCCAGGGCGACCTTTACGGCGGCGAGGTTTCCTCCGATGCTGTCGTGCAATTCCCGTGAGACGGTTCTGCGGTCGGCTTCCAGGGCTTCAATGCTTTTTCGCGAAAACTCCTTCAGGCGATGTTGGGATTCCTGCAATTCGAGCTCTAACTCTTTCAACAAAGAGATGTCTTTGGTAATCGTCGCAACGAATTCTATTCTGCCGTTTTCATCCGTCAAGGGAAATGCCGTTACCAGGGTGGGAAAAGCCCGTCCATACTTGTCAACTCGAAACCCTTCCCAGTTACGCACATCTTTGCCCTTTAAGCATTGTTTCCGCAGCTGCCACGCGTAGGGATATCGGTCGGGCAGAAGCAGGGTCTTGATGGATTTGCCGATCAATTCTGCCCGGTCCCACCCATAGGACTTTTCCGCCTCCCGGTTCATCTCGACGATGGTCCCGGACAAATCCTCGATGAGAATCGAATCGGCCGCATCTCGAAAGACGCGTGACAGCTTATGCAGCTCGGTTTGCATGCGCTTGCATTCTTCAACTTTCTTCTCCAAATTAGCCACGGTGGTTTGAAGTTGGCCGGTGCGCTCCGCCACCATTTTTTCCAACTGATCGGAAAAAACTTCGACACCCTCGCTGGTCTTCTTGGGCTCGCGGTCATTCATGGCGGTGGCTGCCACGCATTCTATCTGGAGGATTTACTTTCATCGAATGGTTTGTTTCCATCAGCGAAAAACCGGTTGGCGGGGGTCCAAGAAAGTGGAAGAGCCGAAAAAGGGCGCCGTCCCCTAAAGGGTGCGCAGGAGAAAGGAGAAGGGTTTCATGTTCAAAGCCCTTCACAAGGCCGAGGCTTCAAGGAGCTCCCTTTGCAGCGTCGATCAGGGCCGCAACCAGTTCGCGGCAAAAAAGCGGAATGTCCGCCACAACCCTCCCCCATACGAGGTTTCCCTCTCGAAACGCGGGCGCATCCACCCAGGTGGCTCCCGCGTTGGCCAGATCGTCTTTGATGCCCAGGGAGCCGGTCGCCCGGCGGCCGCGCACGATTCCGGCCGAAATCGCCACCAGCCCGCCATGGCAGATGATTCCCAGGGTCTTGCCGGAGGCATCCATGTCGCGGATCAAACGGGTTACAGCCGGATAGCGGCGCAGTTTGTCGGGAGCCCAACCCCCGGGGATCACTGCGGCCAACAGATCGCTGCTGTGAAGCGACTCGATGCATGCAGCCGGGATGATTTCCAGCCCGTTTTTGCCGCGGATCGGCGTGAGGTCCATGGCCGCGGAGATGACATCCGCACCTTCCTCTTGGAGGCGCATGAGAGGGACATAGAATTCAAGGTCTTCGACCGCTTCGGCGACGAGGATTGCGATGCGCTTGCCGGTAAGCCGCATCTACGATCTCCTTTCTGGGCCACACCGTGGATTAAATTTCCCCAAGCCGCTATCCGCCGTTCTTTTCCCACTGGTAGACACGCACCGGCGGAATGTTGAGAAGCTCCACTTCCATCTGTCCGGACCCCAAAAAGGGTCGGCACAATTCGGCGACGCGCTTGGTCACCTGGTAGGCCACAAAACGACCCTTCGGCGCCAGCAGTGAGGAAATGGCTTCGACGACCTGATATCCGGAGCGTTGGCTCATGGTGGAAAAGGGGATGCCGGAAATGACGACCTCGGGCCGAGCCATCGCATATTGATCAAGAATACGCTTAAGCTCGCATGCGTTTCCCAGGTGCGCGATAAGGCGATCATCCGAGATCCTGCTGACGGACGCATGCAAATGCGGATTGATTTCAATGCTCAGCAGCTGGGCTTGCCGCGGCATTTCGTTGAGTATGGCGCGAGTCGTCCCGCCGTTGCCCGAGCCCAGCTCCACAATGGTTTTGGCGAAAGCGACCCCGGACGCTTCCAAGATGCGCTTCTCTAGGAAGCGGGAACTGGGAATAACCGACCCGATCTGGAGCGGATGTTTCAAGAACTCCTGAAAAAACGAAAATTGTCCATTCAAAAGCTTCGCCATAGAAAACTCCTGCGGAGCTGCTCTCGGAGGGTCAAGGTCCCTCCTTTGGAGGCCGGCTCAGTGCTGGTGTTTGATGCCGCCAAAGTAATCATGGGGCGGTATTTCGTGAATGACGGCGTGGATGTTCTTGGAATCGACGCCGGTGTACTGGTTGATCAGGTAGGTGATGCGCTCGATCAGGTTCGCTTTGAGGTCCGGGCTGCGCCCCGGATACATGAACACTTCGAAAAACACAAAGTTGGGGTCGCGGTCGGCATACGTGCAGCGGTGCTTGTGGGGGCTTTCATACAGGATCACATGCCCGACGATCGGGTCCAGCCTCAACGTTTCAATCACGACTTCACGGGTGCGTTTCAGGAAGGCGACCTTGGCTCCCTCGTCCATGATATTGGACACGTGAATGATGAGGTGTGGCATCGTCGGAACCTTCCCTCTATTTAAAAATTTGGGTCGCCAGGTCGATGTCCTCCGGGCAAAAGACGAACAGGCACTTGGCGTCCGGTCCGGCTACCGAGCCGTAGACGTAATTGATGTTGATACCTTCTTCTCCGAATTTTTTGGTGATGGCGGCGAGTTCGCCCGGTCGGTTTTCCAATTGCAGGGCCACTACGGGCATGAGGTCGAAGAGATACTCATGCTCCGAAAGCAGGCTGACGGCCTGGTCGGTGTTGTCGGTCAGCATGCGGATCAACGCAAACTCGGCCGAGTCCTTGCGCATGGAGTTGTAACTGGCGGCCGAGGCGATGCGCTGCAAGGACTTGCCCCGGGCTTGGAACAGCTGCTGGACGTAAGCCGAGGCGTCCTGAATCATGAGGGCGTCGATGTTGACGCCGTTGGCCCCCAGCAGCGCCGAAAGCCGTCCCAATTCGCCGGGCACGTTTTTTAAAAACAGCGAAATCTCCGTGCGGACCATGTCGTCCTCCTGTCCAACCCTCACGAGGCGGAAACGATGTTCAATACTGGATACTGGATACTGGAAAAGATTACAACTAAAATTTCCGCCTCGTCGCGGTCACGGACTGCGCCGGTCTTTGAGAATATGATTCGAGATGACGATCCGCTGAATTTCGGAGGTTCCCTCATAGATGGTGAATACGCGGGCATCGCGGTAAAAGCGCTCCACGGCATACTCCTTCGTGAAGCCATATCCGCCGTGGAGTTGGACGGCCTGGGCCGCGATGCGGTTGACCATCTCGGAGGCAAAGAGTTTGGCCATTGAGGCTTGCAGGGTGTAGGGCTCGCCGCTGTCCTTCATCTGGGCGGCGGAAAGCATCAGCAGCCGGGACGCTTCGATCTCCGTTGCCATGTCGGCGACTCTCCACCGGATCCCCTGGAATTTAGATATCTTCTGACCGAACTGCTCCCGTTCTTGAACGTACCTGACGGCAGCGTCCAAGGCCGCCTGGGCCACTCCGACCGACTGGGCGGCGATCCCGATTCGGCCGCAGTCCAAACCGGTCATGGCGATCAGAAACCCGTCGCCTTCGTTTCCCAGCATCTGATCGGCGGGGACGCGGCAGTCTTCGATGATGAGGTCGCAGGTGTCGGAGGCCCGGAGCCCCATCTTGTCTTCCAGGGGGCCGGTTTTGAGGCCCTTGGTTCCCTGCTCGACCAGAAAGGCGCTGATGCCGCGATGGGCCTTACCCTCGTCGGTTTTCGCGGTTATGATGATGAGCCCCGCATTTTTGCCCGTCGTGGTGAAGCGTTTGGTTCCATTCAGAATATAGCTGTTGCCGTCGCGCACGGCTTTGGTGGTCTGCCGGGCGGGGTCCGATCCGGCGTTGGGCTCGGTCAGCGAGAACGCCCCGATGATCTCCCCAGAGGCCAAGCGCGTCAGAAACTTCTCCTTTTGTTTTTCCGTGCCGTACTTTAAAACGCTTTCGCACACGATGGAATTGTGCACCGACATCACCACGGCCGTGGAGGCGCAGGCGTAGGCCACCTCTCCCAACGCCAGCACATAGCTGACCGTGTCGGCGCCGGAACCGCCGTACTCCGGCGGCACCATCATCCCCATGAGCCCGAGTTCCGCCAGTTTTTTCAAATTGTCCGCGGGAAATAGCTTCTTCTGGTCGCGTTCCATGGCGCGCGGGGCGAACTCCTCGCGCGCCAGGTCGCGCACCATCGACTGGATCATCAGCTGCTCTTCGGTGAGTTTGAAAGACATGGTGTGCTCCTCTGCCCGGGCCGTCTGCAACTGCGTTTGAGGTTGAGCCGCTTGGCGGGGTCTTCGGCTAAGCAGCTTGAGGGCTCGGCGTTCAGCCCATCACGGCGTGTAAATTACCACGAGCAGTTCGGCGCGCTCGTTGCTGATGCTTTTCAATTTGTGGGGAATGCCCGAATTAAAATGCAGGCAGTCGCCGGCGACCAGGGTGTTGACATGCTGGCCCACCGTCACCTGGACGCGGCCCGACAGCACGTAGTCGAACTCTTCCCCTTCGTGAACATAATCGACGCCCTTGTGTTCCTGCTGCGCTTCGATCACCACCCGGAAGGCTTTGAGATGCTTGTTCTCTGCGCCGGGGGTGAGCGTCGTGTAGGCGTAGTTTTGGGTGCGCTTGGTGTGAGCCTTGATGCGCCTCTCCAAATTGGAGCCGGGCTCTTTCAGCAGGGAGGCGGAGTCGATTTCGAGTGCCCGGGCGATCTGCAGGATGGCGCCGACGGGAGGAATGGCCTTGCCGGCTTCGACCTGCTTGAGGTAGTCGATCGAAAAACCGGTCTCGTTGGCGATGCGCTCCAGTGGGACCTTCTTCTCCATTCGCACCTTTTTGATCTTACCGCCGATGGGCACGCGTTGGGTTGTCCTGGGGTTAGGCATGGGTCCTCCGACAGATGTAGGTTGACTACGGGTCCACGTCCTTTATTTATACTCGTAGAAACCCCGGCCGGTCTTGCGGCCGAGCCAGCCGGCCTCCACGTATTTGCGCAGCAGCGGGCAGGGTCGATACTTGGAATCCTTGAATCCGTCGTAAAGGGTTTCCATGATGGCCAGACAGGTGTCCAGGCCGATCAGGTCGGCCAGCGCCAGCGGACCCATGGGGTGGTTCATGCCGAGCTTCATGACGGTGTCGATGTCCTCGCGGGAGCCGACCCCGTGGTACAGGCAATAGACGGCTTCGTTGATCATCGGCAGCAGGATACGGTTGGCGATGAAGCCGGGGTAGTCGTTGGCCTTGGCCGGAGTCTTGCCGAATTTTTCGGACAACGCCCAGGTGGTCTTGAACGTTTCCTCCGAGGTCGCAATGCCGGGGATGACTTCCACGAGTTTCATCACCGGCACCGGGTTCATGAAATGCATGCCGATCACTTTGTCCGGCCGCTGGGTCTGAGCGGCGATGCGGCCGATGGGAATCGAGGAGGTGTTGGTCGCCAAAATCACTCCGGGTTGGCAGATCCGGTCCAGGTCGCGAAACAGCTGGAATTTGATATCCTGTTTCTCGGTGGCGGCCTCGACCACGAAATCCGCGGCCGCCAGGTCGTCGAGCTTCACGCTGGTCCGGATGCGCCCCAGCAGAGCGTCCTTGTCCGTCGCGGTCATTTTGCCTTTCTCGACGCTGCGACTGAGAATGCCCGCGATGGTTTTAAGCCCCTTGTCCACGAGCGGTTGCTGGATGTCGTTCATGATGACGTTCAGGCCGCTGGCGGCAGCCACCTGCGCGATGCCGTTGCCCATCTGGCCGGCCCCGATGACTCCGAATACCTTTACTTCCATCGGCTCCTCCTTAGTAATTTAGGTTAACATTTGTCTGAAAAAGCAAATTCGAAATCCGAAATCCGAAATTCGAAACAAATCCGAATACCGAGTGACGAAAATTCGAAACGTGCTTGAACCATTTTGGGTTTTGAATTTTGGTATTGTTTCGTATTTCGATATTCGTGCTTCGAATTTTGCGGCACATGTAAAGAGTTTTCGCATCGATTCCTAAAATTTTTCGCGACAACCTATCGTTTGATTATCAAGGCTACCGCTTCGCCCCCGCCCAGGCACAGCGATGCCAGGCCGGTTTTTTTGTTCTGGCGGATCATTTCGTAGAGCAGGGTTACCAGGACCCGGCAGCCGCTCGCGCCGATGGGGTGCCCCAGGGCCACGCTGCCGCCGTTCACGTTGACCTTGGCGGGGTCGAGCTTCAGCTCGCGCAGCACGGCCACCGTGGAGCCGCTGAAGGCCTCGTTGATCTCAAACAGGTCCACGTCGTCGATGCCGATGCCTTCTTTTTTGAGGCATTTGGGCACAGCCAGAATGGGAGCGACCAGTACGTACTTCATGTCGAGCCCGGCCGAGGCCTGGGCGCCGATGGTCGCCAGCACCCGGCAGCCGAGTGTGCGCGCCCGCTCCTCCGCCATCACGACCACGGCAGCCGCGCCGTCGCTGATGACCGAGGCGTTGCCGGCGGTGGCGACGCCGTTTTTCTGAAAGGCCGGGGGCATTTTGGCCAATAGCTCATAGCTCGTTTCTCGCGGGCACTCGTCCCGCTTGAAAACCATCGGAGCTCCCTTGCGCTGCGGAATCGTTACCGCAACGATTTGCTCGTCGAAGCGACCGCTCTGAACGGCCGATAGGGCTCGACGATAGGACTCGGCTGCGTAACGGTCCTGGTCCTCGCGGCTGACGTCGTATCTCTGCGAACACAGATCGTTGGAGATGCCCATGTGGAAGTCGTTGACGATGTCCCACAGCCCGTCGTGGACCATATGGTCCTGCAAGGTTCCCGGCCCCATGCGGTAGCCGAAGCGCGCCTTCTCGAGATAGTAAGGGGCAGCGCTCATATTCTCCATGCCGCCGGCGACCACCACATCGGCGTCCCCGGCCTGGATGGCCTGGGCGGCCAGCATGACCGACTTCAAGGCCGAGCCGCAGACTTTGTTGACCGTGAGGCACTCCGCTTCCCACGGCATCCCGGCCAGGACGGCGGCTTGTTTGGCGGGGTTCTGACCGTAGCCGCAGGGCAGCACCTGGCCCATGATGACTTCGTTGACCGCCGA
>CAZNAX010000112.1:0-10825 GCA_964570965.1 uncultured Desulfatibacillum sp. | reverse complement strand
AGATCGATTTCTGATCTGACGTCTTGACGCGTTCAACACCTGCCTGATTCTCCCGCAAAAAACCCCGAGGCTTCGGCCTCGGGGTTTTTTTTGTCCATAAACAGTCTTGTTTCCGGTTTTTTGTGGGAGCGGCGTCCCCGCCGCGATGTGTATCGTGCTTTTTGATGTGCCAGGGTGCAGGGTGCACCCAAGATCAACCACTAATGCCCCATTTCAAAAGGGCCTTTTTCATCTGTTGATTCGTTACAAACGCGCCCTCATCAGCCTCTTTCCATACCACCGTAAGCCAGCCAAGATGGGAGATTTTCCAAGAGCCGCGCGCCATATTCAGCTCGATCTGCTCCATTCACATTCGGACCTTGCTAGGCTCCTTGACCTTGATCAGGTCCAGGTATTCCTCGAACCTCTTGCGCATTTCCGCAGGGGTGGCCGGTGAACCGCCTGCGAGCAGGGCGCCGCGCCGCGATGTTTTACCTGGGATTTATTAAGCGTCCCGAAAAAGTGCTGTCATGCCGGTCCCGGATCGAGTCCGGGATGACGGATCCGGCATCCAGAAAGCCGCTCTTATCTGACTTCAATGGATTCCGGCTAAGGGACTGCCGGAATGACGCACTGGATGGAAGTCTTTGATTCTTACTGATTTTCAACAGTCAGAGCCCTACGTTCAAACCAGCCGAAGGCTGGCTGCTCTGCTGGTTTCCGGCTTCCGCCGGAATGACAACGCGGTTAACTTGATGTCTTGAGAAGTTGTTGATTGCAGAAGTGATCAATCGCCAAATTTCAAAGGCCATTTTCTCGATGAATGCAGTACCCGCAGAACCTGGACGGTGTTGTCCTTGACTCGATAGGGCAGGATAAAAGGCGTCCCCCCGATGATCAGCTCGCGCGTGCCAGGCACGCGGCCTGCTCTGCCGCCGTCAGGGTGTTCAGCCAGAAGCTTGACGGTTTTCCAAATTCTCCCGACCATTTTTCGAGCTGCTTCTGGATTATCTAACGCAATAAAATCCACCGCCTCTTCGAGATCGGCCAGAGCAAGGGAAACCCACCTAATCTTCATCGACACCCCATTTTGACAGGGTATCGCGCAGCTTCCGATCCGTCACGAATTTGCCTTCGTCCGCTTCTTTTAGTCCTTTAACGATCGCGTCGATTTGCCATTGTTGATCGTTGACATAATTCTCAATGGCCTCTGCGGCCAGATAGGACTTGGACCGGTTTATGGCTTTCGCCAGAAGGGCAAATTTTTTTGCGGTTTCAGGTGGCAGGCGCGCGGATACGGTTTCAGTCTTCATCATAGTGCTCCAGGGTTTAGTATGTTTACAAAGCATACTAAATATCCATCTTGGAAAAGTCAACCAATTAAAAAACCCCGAAGCTTATGCATAGGGGTTTTTGGGGGGTATTTAGTGTTTGTTTGGTGCTGATGGTTTCGTTCTTGGCCTTGGGCTGTTAAGCTTATAACTTTTTTAACGAAGAACTAGGCCTGTCCAGCGACTTCAAGTAGGCATTGAGGCTGGGACCGATCTCTTCAACCATCTTGTTGAATTTTTCCATTGCTCCAGCTTCAATCAGGTCCCTGCGGGAAGCTCTGCGCAGCCAATATTTGGACTCATTCAGGGAACCACGAGCCATTCGAACAAATCGCTGGTTGTCTCTTGGCGCGCCTCTTCCCGCTCCTTCTGCTATGTTTGCACCGATGCTATCCGCCGACCTCACAAGCTGCTTGCCGACTGTTAGTTTATGGAAAGTCTACCACTTGTCGACGACTTCCCGTATCTCATCAGCAAACATCTCTGCAGCCTTAAATACCCGCAGGTCTTCAAACTCCAAAAAGGCCATATCGCACACTTCAAATTGGAAACGGATAACAGTTTACACGAAGAATTGTCAGCTTTCTCCCTCCCAAACACCAAACACCCAACACTATCTCTTCATTTGAACTCCAACGCAATCACCGTGCTCTTGGGCGTAGTAGTGATGATCCGCCCCTCATCGAGGATGACGGCGGCCACGAGTTCGTCGGCGCCGTCGTTGTCGAAGTCGCCGATGGCGAAATCGCGGATGCTGCCGGTGATCTTGCGCGTCTTCCACTCCGCCGCCAGCCCAAGGCCGTCCCAGAAGAACGACACGATCTGCGCTTCGTTTAAGCTCCGGAATTTTTCAAGATGCCCTCCGGCCACGTCATGGTTTTTAACGGCGATGATTTTGGTCCTGCCGTCTTTGTCCGGTTTCATGGGGAGCATCCGCATGGGAAGATAAATGGGATTCTCCACATCGCCCTGGTCTTTGCGATCGCCGGCATAATAAAGCGTGCTGCTCCCGTATTTTTCAGCGCTTTTCCATTCCTCTTTGCCCGACGGGTCGAACACCCGGATGTGATCCTCGCGGTCGTAGGCGACGACGGTTTCCTTACGGCCGTCCATCACGTCGGCGATGGTCAGCCCCAGCACATTGAGGTCAATCGCAACGTTGACCGGCGTCTCCGGCTCGTATCGGCCGCTGCGCCAGAGCATTTCGTAGATTCGATTGCTGTGGGGGCTGCCCATGCGGGATTCCTGGCCTAAAAGGATCCGGCCGCGGTCGGGCAGGCTGCCCACCCGGAAATACCAGGGCGCATTATCCACAATCCGCCGAAAAGCCTTGCCGTCGTGCTCCAGGACGAAGGAGCTCAAGCCCTTGCGGGTCGGGGTCAGGCTGGTGACGAAGATCTCCGGCGTGCCGTTGCCGTTGATGTCGGCGACATCGACGGCGATGTTGTAGCCCTGCCCGCTTTCAGCATACTCGGCCACTTGGAAAAAGCGCTCCTGATCCTTGCGGAAGATCAATACCGACTGAGGCGTGAGAATCACGGTTTCGATTTTCCCGTCCCCATCCACGTCCCCCAGGGCGATGCCGTTGAAGAGATGGCGCATGCCGGCACTGCGCCAGAATTTCGGCGACAGCTCGCGACCGCCGCCGCCCTCCTCCGAAACAAAGGGGGAGCCCTGGCCGCCCTCGGGCCCCAGTCCGCCCTGTTCCTTGAACATCTTCTCGGGATGGGCGAGAGTGTCCGGCGGCTTGGGCTGGGTCGCCTGCGCTGTTGCTGCGGCCGGGGTCTTGGCTGCGGCCCCCCGACCGAACATTTTGTCGTTGATTGCAGTGGCCATCTGGTTGACGCGCGTTACGATGCCGCCCGCGTCTTCGCTTTGTTCGAAAAAGCTCATGGTCGGCTTGGTGCCCGTGACGTCCACCATCTTGGAGTCTACGCTGATGCTGTTTCCCAGCACCGTCAGGCTTCCGAAGAGGATGAAATCGGATCCCAACTGCCGGCCCAGGTCGCGGGCGCTGGATTCGGTCACCACGGCATTTGAGGCCCCGAGGGCTTTTTCGACCCTTTGGCGGCTGAGAATGTCGGTTTCGTTCTCCTTGTAAAGCCGCGAGGCGAGCATGTCGTAGATCCCGTCGCGCAGGAAGCTCATGTCCTTTTCGGCGTTGACTTTGAAAGGGACGATAGCCACCTGCTTGGCCGCGTAGGCATAACCGCCTAATGAGACGAACAGGATCAGCGCTGAAAGAAGTATGTGGATTAGCTTTGTTCTCAAGCTTGAACCTCCCTTTTTCGTTTAATGTTTAAGGTTTAAAGTTTAAGGAGAAGAAGCCATTGGGCGGTTGCTTTAAACCTTAATCTTTAAACCTTAAACCCAGCACTTTTTGAATTCATGAACAACAACTGCGCTCATTTATCCAAAGATTTTTGTAAAAGTTGATTCACCGCTTTCGGATTCGCCTGGCCGCGGGTGGCTTTCATGACTTCGCCGACGAAAAACCCCATGAGCTTGGTCTTGCCGTTGCGAAAGGCCTCTACCTCTTTGGGATTGCTTTCCAGTACGACATGGACGACCGCTTCGATTTCGTCCGAGTCGTTGATCTGAGACAGGCCTTTCTCGGCGACGATGGCGGCGGCGGTCTTGCCGGAGGCGGCCATCTCCTCGAAGACCGTTTTGGCGATCTTGGCGCTGATGGCGCCGCTGTCGGCCAGCTTGAGCAGACCGGCCAGAGCGAATGCGGCCACCGGCGATTGGTCGATAGCAATGCCCTGGGCGTTCAGCAGCCCCAGCAAAGGCCCCATGATCCAATTGCTGACCGGTTTGGGCTGGGGAAACTCCGCTACGCAGAGCTCGAAGTAGTCCGCCAATTCGCGGTCCGAGGTCAGCACGCCGGCGTCGTAGGCGGGCAGGCCGAATTGTTCCACGAACCGGGTTCGCCGCGCATCGGGCAGCTCCGGCAGCGATTGCTGCACGCGCTCGACCCAATCGGAATCGATCACCAGGGGCAGGAGGTCCGGATCCGGGAAATAGCGGTAGTCGTGGGCCTCCTCCTTGCCGCGCATGGAGAAGGTTTGACTGCGGGCCGCGTCCCAGAGCCGGGTCTCCTGGACGATGGCGCCGCCCTCCAGGAGTACCTCCTTCTGGCGGTTGATCTCGTATTCGATCGCCTTCTCGACGAAGCGGAAGGAGTTCAGGTTCTTCAGCTCGGAGCGGGTGCCGAGGCCGGAGGAGCCTTCGGGACGGATAGACACGTTGGCGTCGCACCGAAAGCTGCCTTCTTCAAGGTTGCCATCGCAGATCCCGAGGTAGCGGACGATCGCGCGCAATTTTCTCAAGTAGGCGCCGGCCTCCGCCGGGGAGCCGATGTCCGGCTCGCTGACGATCTCGATCAGGGGCACGCCGGTCCGGTTGAGGTCCACCCGGCTGACCGGCCGGTGCGGATCGTGGGAAAGCTTGCCGGCGTCCTCCTCCATGTGGATCCGGCGGATACGCACGCGCCGGGGCCGGCCTTCGACCTCGATGTCGATCCGGCCGTTTTCGGCGATGGGCAGCTCGTATTGAGAGATCTGATATCCCTTGGGAAGATCGGGGTAGAAATAGTTCTTGCGCGCGAAACGGCTTTCCGGGGCGATGGTGCACCCGGTGGCCAGCGCCATGCGCAGGGTGAAGTCGACCACCGTCCGGTTGAGCACCGGCAGGACCCCCGGCATGCCCAGGCACACCGGACAAGTCTGGGTGTTGGGCTCCGCGCCGAAGCGGGTCGAACAGCCGCAGAAAATCTTGGTTTGGGTCTTGAGCTGGGCGTGCACTTCAAGGCCGATGACGGGTTCAAAATCCATTCAAGCTCCCACCGATGCGACTTGTTGCTTTTTGTGGGAGAGGCTTTCAGTCTCGATTCAGCCGTCGCTGCCAAGGCTGCTATGGCGAAGTCGGCTCATCGCGGCTGGAAAGCCGCTCCCACAGAAAAATAGACTTGAGTCAGATCGTCCAATGAAGTTGAAGTGTCGCCCTGTGGGAGCGGCATCTTGCCGCGATAATGTCGTGGCTGGAAGCCACTCCCACAGAACCAGCTCTCCCTACCGCTTTTTCGGCGAGACGAAGAAATTTCGATAATTGATCCTTGATTTCGGAAAGCGCGATAGTTTTCATTTAGGATCTCCGCATCTAGCCAGATTATGGGGTGATGTCAACATCTCTTCCCAATATCGTATCGCTCACGTCGAAAGGCTCGAAAGGCTCCGACGGCGCGTACCACTTGAAAAAATGGTTCATGATGAACTTGACCGTCCGTTTATTGACGTGGAAATTTTCGCGACCGTCGGCGAAATAGGTGCGGCCGGTGATCGGCTGGTAGATGGTCGCCATTTCATAAGCCGGAAAATAAAATACGTTGTCGTGGCGGGCGACGAATTCGTCGGTTGCCGCTCGCAGGGTGCTTTTGGAGTTGCAGCTGGCGCTGATCACATCCAGATCGCGCCGAAAGGTTGCCCACAGGTTCACCGGGGAGACGGTGACCAGGATGCGGCAGCCGGGATTGTGCCGCGCCATGATGGCTTGGATGCGCTCGAGGTTGTCCAGGTTTTCCGAATGCCGGCTGACGTGGAATTCGTAGTCGTGCATTCGGCCGCCCTCATTCACGTAGGGGCCGGCCGGCAGACTGATGACCGAGCCGTCCCGCCGGTCCCGCCACACCTCGGTCAGCCCCAGGGTGAGAATCAACAACTCGGCGCGCTGCAGGGCGCGCCGCGAGTGCTCGCGGTGGCGCGCGAAATCGGCTTCGGCCTCCTCCACGCCGCCGTAAATAATCACGCGGCGATAGGGGTCCTGGATCTTTCCGGAGCGCGGGGCCTGCCACCAGCGTTGCCGCGGCGCCCAGGATTCAAAGGTGTACTCGAAGACCTGGCGCAGGCAGAAGGTGTTGTAGACCCGCTCCCAGGCGGCGCTGGCGTGGGCGGCCGCGGGGTGATGGACCTCCTCGGCGATGTAGGTGAACCCGCGCTGCAGCAGGCGGCGCTTGATCTCGCGCGCGAAGCATGAGCCCATGGAGGCGATGCGGGTGGCGCGCGTGATTTGAAACCCCTTTTGCGGAGGAGCGGGATAGCTCCCGTCGGCCGGCGGGTTGTCGTAAGAGCCGGGCCAGACCTGCCAGGCCTCGAAGCGGTGGATGGGATGGACGTCCGAACGAGCCATCAATCTTCCTCTCCCCCTTTGTCAAAGGGGGTGGGGGGATTTTGAAATCGACTTCCTCTATAGTTCACATGGTATTGTAATCTTATATCAGAACAGCGTCGGCAGTTAAAGGCTTGGGGGCTGCTCAGGTTCAGTGGTTCACCGGTTCACGGCTTAACGATTTAACCGCACCGCATGCGGTTCCAACCGTGAAGCGTGAAACCAAATCACCCGTGAATCCGAGTGAAGCGGGATTCCTTGACAACCTCCATTCAATTTAACTATAAAATCAAATCAAAGGCGCTTATTTCAAGCGCCTTTGATTTGGGAGGGGCATGGCCCGGAATTCAACTTACAACATCCTGATGTATTCCCACGACACGTACGGACTGGGGCACATACGTCGCAGCATGGCGATCGCCTCGCACCTGCTCGGGCCGCGGGTGAATATCCTCATTCTGACCGGTTCGCCCATCGCCGGACGCTTCGCCTTTCCCGAACAGATCGACTTCGTGCGCATCCCGGGGATGATCAAGCGCACCAACGAGGAATACCTGCCGTTGTCGATCAAAATCAACGCCCGCCATGCATTAGACATCCGCAAGAACATCATCACCGCCACCGTCAAGACCTTTCAACCCCAGCTCTTCATCGTCGACAAGGAACCCTTGGGGCTGAAGCGCGAAGTGCTGCCGGCCCTGCAGTGGCTGCGCCGTTCGCTGCCCGGCACCCGGACCATCCTGGGGCTGCGGGACATCATGGACGACGCGGAGACGACGCGAAAAGAATGGCAGGAGAAGGGCGTCTACCAAATCCTGGAGGAGCTTTACAGCGAGATCTGGATCTACGGCAACCGCGACCTCTACGATCCTATCCGTGAATACGGCATTTCGGACGAGGTAAGCCGCAAAATCCATTTCACCGGATACATCCCGCGCAAGGTACCATCGCCCGAGGGGGTCCAGAGCATCCGCAAGGAACACGGACTCCAGGAGGATGACAAGCTCGTGGTGGTTACCACCGGCGGCGGCGGGGATGGTTTCACCGTGATGGACACCTACCTGCGGATGCTGGAGGCCGCGCCCGGACCGCAGCCGTTCAAGAGCATCCTCATCACCGGGCCGTTCATGCCCAAATCGGAACGCAAAAACATCAACAAGCGTTCGCGTAAACTCGGCGTGCGCATGTACCATTTCTACCGGCAGATGGAGAAAATCTTCGCGGCCGCCGATGTGGTCGTCAGCATGGGCGGATATAATACGCTCTGCGAGATCCTGAGCCAGGGGACCATCAGCCTGGTGATCCCCCGCGAAACGCCGCGCAGGGAGCAGCTCATTCGAGCCCAAACCTTCCGACGCCAGAACCTGATCGACTACATCGCCTGGGACCAGCTGACCCCCGGGTTGCTGCGCGAGAAGCTGATGGAACTTCTGTCGAACCCCACGTCCCATCGGAATGCCATCGGCGCCTTCGCTCTCACCGGCATCGAGACCATGAAGCAGCGGCTGCAGGATTTCAGGTGCCACAAGCCATGACGGCCGCCGGGCGCCCGGTGCTGGGGATGGTGCTCAAGGGCTATCCCCGCATCTCCGAGACCTTCATCTCCAACGAAATCCTGCTCCTCGAACAGCTGGGGTTTGCGGTGCATATCTTCTCCATGCGCCGCGGCCGAGAAGGCTTCACCCACGACAGCGTTGCCCGCATCCGAGCCGGCGTGGACTACCTGCCGGAGACATTTCTGGGGCATGCCCACCAACTCGTTTACCATACCCTTTGTCTGGCGCTGCGCCGCCCGCGGCGCTTCGCGGCCGGATGGGCCCTCGTCTGTCGGCGCTTCCGGCGCACCCGCAACCCGGCATCCCTGCGCCACTTCCTGCAGGCCGGCTACCTGGTGAACCGATGCCTTCCGAGCCGGGGGGTGGTGCACCTGCATGCCCATTTCGCGCACTCGCCGACCTCGGTGGCGCTTTACGCGTCCCGGCTGAGCGGGCTTCCGTTCAGTTTTACCGCCCACGCCAAGGACATCTACACGTCGGAGGTCGGCCAGCTGCGGGAGAAGATCGCTCTGGCCCGCTTCGTGGTGACCTGCACCGAGTACAACCGCCGGCATCTGCTCAGGCTCGGTGAGGGGCTGCGGACTCCCGTTCACCGCGTCTACCACGGCATCGACACGCAGCTTTTCGCCAACGGCAGCGGAGTCCGGTCGGCGCCGGCCCCGCCTTACCGGCTGCTGACGGTGGCGCGCCTGATTGAGAAAAAAGGGATCCCCACGGTTCTGCAGGCCGTGAAGCAGCTGCATGAGCGTGGCGTTCGGCTGGCGTATACGCTGATCGGCGACGGACAGGATCGTGAAAAGATCCTCGGGCTGGTGCGCCAGCTGGGCCTTGATTCGGTGTGCCGGTGGCTGGGAACCCAGCCGCATCGCGAAGTGATCGAGCACTACCGCCGCGCGGATCTTTTCGTGCTCGGCTGTGAGGTCGCCGGCGACGGAGATCGGGACGGCATCCCCAATGTGCTTTTCGAGAGCATGGCCATGGGGGTGCCGGTCGTGGCCACGGAGGTATCGGCCATACCTGAGCTGGTCCAGCCAGGCAAGACCGGGCTGCTGGTGCCGCCGGGGCAGTCGGAGTCGCTGGCCGCCGCCATGCTCACGATGCTGACGGATAGCGGTCTGCGACAGCGGGTGATCCCCGCGGCGCGTACGCGCGTGCTGCGCGATTTCGACCACCACGCTCTGGTGGGGCGGCTGGCGGACATTTATCGGGAGGCGTTAAGCGAGGCGGTTCCAAAATCCCCCTAGCCCTTTGTCAAAGGGGGAAAAGAAAAGGAAGGCATCGAGTTGCCAAAGAGGGGGGGGGAAGTTAAGGAATCGGGCCGGCCGATTTACAGCGAAAAAGAGGTGCGATACGCCATAACCGGCTTTATGCCTGGAGGCCGGCGTTCAGGTCAATTTTAGTGAGAGCGGCATCTTGCCGCGCTGCGATCGCGGCTGGAAACCACTCCCACCCAGAAGCCACTTCCCTATCGGACTTATACTTTCCCCGCATCCGCGCTAGGCGCCGCCGGTGCCCACCGCGAAGCCCTTCGGGGCGAGTCCGGTGGACGAGGGCGTACCGGCTATTTTCGCGAGGTAGGTGTCGCCGAGCTCGGCGATGTGCTCATCGACATTGTCGAAGTAGTTGTAATGGATCTGCTCCTCGTCGATGATGGTTTCGAAGAGCTTCATGCTGATGCTGTCCCCGTTTTCGCGGCAGACGGCGGCGAACTGGTTGTAGACGTCGATGGTGTTGTCCTCGAGCTTGGCGTCGAAGGAGAACATGGCTTCGACCTTCTGGCCCTTCTGCACCTCGGCGCCGTGCTCGGTGACGGGTTCGCCGCCCAGCTCCTTGATGCGCTCGGCGAACATCTCCGCATGCCGCATCTCGTCGATGGCGATGAGCTTCACCTTGCCGGCCAGTTCGCCGTAGTCCTTGTCATCCAGATTGTAGTGCTGATTCATGTACTGGTGGATGGCGTGCAGCTCCATCGCGCGGGCCTTGTTAAGCACATCGATGACCTTCAGCTTGCGTTCTTCCCTGGGTGTTTGAGCCATTGAAACCTCCTTGCGAAATAGGTTGAAAAGGGGACCTGATAACGGCAATTTGTGAAGTTGAATACATTGTGGGGGCTTTTGTCAAGCGGTCTCTTCCATGCCTATCCGTTTGAATCCCTTGGTGGGCTCATTTTTTCGACGCATCGGTAGAGCTGTTCCCGGAAGCGGTAGCCCAGCAGAACCAGCACTGCGCAGGCAACGGCGACGACGGCCAGCAGCGCATAGTTCTGGTCGTAAAGCGATGCCCCCTGGAGGCTGAGCACCAAGGTTCCGGGCATGCGTCCGATAAAGGCCAGGATGGCGAAGACCTTTATGGGCAGGGTGCTCAACCCCAACGCCATGCTGAGGTAGTCTTTGGGAAACCCCGGGATGAGGAACATGAGAAAAACGGCGATGACCCCCTGGCGGTTGACCATCCGGTCGATGCGCTGGAATTTTTCCTCGGGAATGAGCCGCCGGACGAAACGCTCACCCAGGAAACGTCCGATGCCGAAATTGATGAGCGACCCGATGCCGAGGCTGATGCTGGAGTAAAGAAATCCGCGGAGCGTGCCGAATACGTAGCCGCCGATGAACCCGGTGGCCTCCCCTGGAATCGGCGCTGCGATCACCTGGGCGAGCTGGACGCCGATGAACACCAGGGGCGCCGCCCATCCGTACGATTCGACGGTTGCCCGAATCCACTCCCGATCGGTGATGAGTGCCAACCAACGGCGCATCTCCGCCCAGATCGACGGCGTGAACAGGATCAGCCCCA
>CAZNAX010000111.1:0-11017 GCA_964570965.1 uncultured Desulfatibacillum sp. | reverse complement strand
CTCTTTCTTTTTGCTTTCATTTCTACGGCAAGTGATATCCACATGAAATAGCAACCCGACTCAAGGTAAGTATATCGGCGATTAATAGAATCTTCTGGGGATTTCTACGTTTCTGATGGTATTGATCAGGTAATCGCAAAGAAATCGTACTTCCAAAAAGTGTGGATATGATCTTGAGTGGAGGCGCGCTTGGATAGATTGTGTCTCCGGATTATATCCAACGAAAACTGGTAGGCGCCGTCTTGACGATACTGACAGCATGGCTGTATCATCAGCCAGCTTGCCAAACCCATTGGTATCGTTCCCGTATCCCAATTCTTAAATAGTGCCATTTTCCGGTTGGGCTTTTTATGCGGCATCCCCCTGTGCTCTTTTGAGGCGGCCAATGGTTTCCTTTCCGCCGCCGATATAAACCCACTCATCCGGTTTAAATAGAATGGTTAGGAAGGTTACCGGGTCAGTTTCAACTTTTTCTGTCAAGCGGTATGGGGATGCTTCCCATAGGCCGGCCTCGTCACTGATGCGGCCCTGGTCGATGATGCGCCTTAAGGCTGAGTTGCCGTTTCGGATCACAGGGGCTGGCTTAGGAGGTGGTCGATAACTGCCGCCTGTCGGATGGTCTGCGGCTGCTTTCAAAATCGCCGCTTGGATCTCGCGGCCCGGCATTGGGGAAAATGCGGTTACAGTTTGCAGGTCGGAATGGATTCGCTCAAGCGAAACCCCGGACATAATCCCGAGGTTTGAAGCGCCTAAAAGCGCTTTGTGTCGCCCGCAGCCAGGAGAGGGAAAGTCGCGAAGTCGTTCACGGTACCGGGTTTCAAGCGATGCGTCTTTCATTGCACATGGCGTCCTCGTTCCTCGCACCTTGTGATCCGCCCCACTTGGAAGGATCGTTTGATGTTTTGCCGTCTGGCCAGACGGCGGTTGGATAGAAACAGGGTAAAAACAGGTTGCGCCTGGGTTGCGGGTTGGGTCCAAATAGAGGCAACAAATCAGATATTAGGCATTGAAATCATTATAAATATTTTTTTAAATCAATCGGCGGATTCGACAACATCCATGAGCGGCTGCTGGAAGCATTATAGGGTCTAATCGTCTTCAAACTCCCACGTCACGCTTTGCGGTGATCACTCATTTTCTCAACCAGCCGGTTTAGCCAGCGGCCGATCAAGGCCATTCCCGGGAATATCAGCAGAAAGCCGATTCGGGTGTGGTATCGGCTGAAAACACCACCGAGGTTGGACATAAAGAAGGCATTGACGGCCACGGTCACCAGGGCAAATAGGGCGAGCTGGATCAGCGTGTCTTCATATCGCGTTTGGCGGAAAGTTATGGCTGCCGCCATGCAGACAACCGTCGACAGCCAGAATAAAACCGTCAACGGGATATCCACCCGTTTCAAGAAGCTCTGCAAGCGCCCGTCGCCCTGCCATGATTGCAGATACGCATTCGAATCTTCGGGAAGAAACGCCTGCATGGAGTCGAACACATAAGAGTCCTGCCGAAAAGGGACGTGGCCGTCCGACAGCTCATAAAAAGCGAGCAGCTCAAGCGTGTTGCGCAGAGAGGCGGCCAGATGCTTAAAGTAATATCCCGGAAACTCAGAGATGCTGAAGACAATGATCCGTCGCGATATCGCATTGAATTGCGACCAGCTGAGGTTTAGATTTTCGGCTACAAGCCAGATGAGGGATGCGGGCTCTCTTTCACTCCATTGGCGCACGTCTTCTTTCCGCTGGCACAACTCAAAGGTCGGGTCCTCCCGGCAGATGTCTTCCACCAATTCGGGCATATCATGGATGATTCGGCTGGCAAGGTAAATAAGCCCATTTCCGGAGCTGAGCTTAAAGACTCCGCCGGTCAAATTCGCAGCCGCTATGAGCCCAAGGGCTGCGAGGAGACACAGGGCTGTGCGGGCGGCGAATTTAGCTTTTTCGCGCACCAGCGGCAGGATCATGAGCGCTGCGGTGGCATACGTGGGGAAGTTGCCGAAGTGGGTTGAGCAAGAGACTGACAGCAGCAGGGCGATGGCAGGAAACGCATATCCGATCGATATCGCGAAAAGGCAGAGCAGGCCGACAAGGGTCCACATGTCGGCCAGAATCCAGCCGGCAAAAACGCCGGTGCCTGAAATCAGCAAAGAGGCGACCAGGGCACAGGAGTGGTTGCGCTTCAGGACGATGCTGGAAAGGAAGGTGAACGCGAAGGCGGTGGCTGCGCACTGGGCAGCGACGTAACCCCAAGCGCCTGCGATCAGCACCACCGGCCGCAGCATGCACCCGAGAACAGGACTTCGCATCCCGTCCGGGCACGCGCAGCAATATCCCCACGAGTCGGCGAAAAGGAAAGGGTAGCCGTTCAGCAACGGATGCAGCAGCAATAGACCAAAAACGAGAGCGAAGAAAAACCCGTCGCGTCTTTCCCATCCCCACCGGCGGCAAACCCACAGCCCGGCGTCGCCCGGCAGCACTGACTGCACTATAGGAATCTTTGTCACGTCCCGTGGACCTTTTAGCGATGTTATTTGGGGCAGCCATTTTCTCTTCGGTGGAGCACCGCTCCTGGCGCAAGGCCAAGGCATGGCTGAATGGTCCGTGCATATCCTACCACTAGGGGAACCACCTTGGAAGGGTTTGAGATTCCGCCTAACCGCGTTTATCCGATAGGAAGTTTGCGGCAACCGCAGACAGCCCAGAGGCCGAAATGCAGTCAGGCGCGATGGTACTGGCGCCTTCGCAGCCTCCCTCAGGCTGGTCCCCGGAATCATGCGCCTATTGCCGACGGGTCAAGGACCAGAACCATGGCAGTTACCGCAAACACCAAGGCCTTCCTAAAACGGCATTCTCTCACGGATGATGTGTCAATCGGATATCAAGTTTAACCCAAAGTAAATAAAACTATTTTTGTTGACTTATATTTTCTTTGTATCGTAGATTAAATTTGGTTGAGCCTAATCGCAAGTGATTTTAGGCTATCGAGCTGGATCATTATTCCTCCCCTCATTTTTGAGCGATTGCCTCAACATTGTTTAGGCCACATTTTTCCGTTCTATTGATGCCCCTTTTTTAACCTCCTTCAAACGGAGGCAGGTTTATGAGCGGGCCCACCGTGAAGTCTAATTCTAACCGAACCACTCGCAAAGCTTCCGTCAAACTCACCATTCCTAAATATGATGGATACACTATGGTTATCCTGTTGAATAGGAGGCTATGTGCGATATCCAATAAGGCAGAACATCCGTTTGCCGTGGTTTAAGGTTAGCACTATCCATCCCACTTCTGAATACAATGAATTTATTATACTAGAAAGAACCTGACGAAACTGGCAACCATCACAAGAGCCGCAAGGCATGAAAGGAGGTTCTTTATGGCTAAAGGACTTGCACTGACGATTGGATTGAACTCCGTTAATCCAGCCCATTACGATGGGTGGAGTGGTGACTTGACCGCATGCGAGGCTGATGCTCAGGACCTGGCGGAGATCGTTCAATCCAAGGAATTCTCCGTTAAGAGCTTGCCCACCAAGGCGGCTACGCGACAGAACGTCATCAACGAGCTGACCAAGGCCGCTTCTATCCTCACAGCCGAGGATATCTTCGTGCTGTCCTACTCTGGTCACGGTGGGCAGGTCCCTGACAAGAACAAAGACGAGGATGATTACCAAGATGAGACGTGGTGTCTCTACGACGCCCAGTTGATCGATGACGAAATATACAGCCTGTTCGGCAAGTTTGCTCCAGGAGTGCGGATACTCGTTTTTTCGGATAGCTGCCACAGCGGCACTGTCACAAAGGCTGCTTTTTATCAAGGAACAATTGCGAGCCGGTCATCTTCTGTCGGTTCTCAGGAGGTCCGATATCGAGCGATGCCACCTGACGCGGCACGCCGTACGTATCGGAAGAACAAGGAGTTTTATGACAACCTTCAGAAAGACCCGGCTTTGAAGAAGGCGGAGGATTCTGTAAGGGCATCCGTGCTCCTTATTTCGGGCTGCCAGGACAACCAGCTTTCTTCTGACGGTACGTTCAATGGTCTTTTCACTGGAACACTCCTGCAGGTCTGGAACGATGGCAAATCAAGCAGTTATCTGAAATTCTATAAGGCTATAGCAAAGCGCATGCCTCCGGATCAGTCGCCAAATTATTACTGGGTGGGAAAACCCAGTAAAAAGTTTGAAAAACAAAAGCCGTTTACCATTTAGCAAGCGCGATAGATATTACCCCGGAAAGTAAGAATGTCAAAGACCTCGGCGGGCATATCCGCGGCAGACCCAATTCGATAGTTGCACAGAATTATATGTTGGATTAATAGCCAGCGTTTTTGAAAATAGGGCACTGGAGCATGTTGGTAGGGGATCCGGTTGGAGCCATTCCGTATTGAACCTGCGCACGGCGGCTGCGGGAATCTCAGCCTGGTTGGGCAGCGTTGTTGCCGGTGCAACATGTGAACTGGAGGGATGATGGGCACCGGAGCGAAATGGACGATTATGGTTTACATGGCAGGGGATAATGACCTCTCGATCGCAGGTGAAACTGACTTGGCTGAAATGAGGGCTATTGGATCCACGGCCGAAGTCAACGTGTTGGTTGAGTTTGACCGTAAAGGATGTTTAGGCACCAACCGGTCTTTAATCCGGCGCGACGGCGTGGAGGAGCATGGAATTCAACTGGGCGAAACGGACGCCGCGGACCCCAAGGTTTTAACCGCCTATGCCTCGTGGGCGGTCCGAAACCATCCAGCCGAGCGATATGCACTGGTTTTATGGAGCCATGGAAGTGGGTGGGAGCCATCGGAGATGGACGGGGGAGCTATTTCGGCAGACCCCGGGAGGGACAACAAACAAAAAAAATTACCACACAAGGTACAAGGCTTCAACAAGCCGTTCTTTTTGCCCACTATTAAGACCCTTTCCAAATCCAGAGCCAATAGAAGAGCTATCGTTTTTGACGACGGAAGCGGTCATTCGCTAGACACGGTGGAGCTTGGGCGGATCCTGAAGCAAGTAACCCGGATGATAGGACAGCCACTGGATATCCTCGGGATGGATGCCTGCTTGATGAGCAACCTGGAAGTGGCATACCAAGTCAAGAATTACGTCCGCTATTTAGTGGCATCGGAGGAAAAAGAGCCGGACACCGGCTGGCCTTACTCAGAGATGCTGAAACGACTTACAGAGTTTCCACATCAGACCACTGATAGTTTGGCCGCGCACATGGTTACGACTTACGTCCAATCCTGTATCGACTGCAACGCCTCAGGCCCCGCGACTCTATCGGCCATAGATCTCGCCGAAATCGACCATTTGGCCCTTCCACTGGACAAGCTGGCCGAAGCCCTAATTACCCGCATGCCAAAGGCTTCGAGGGACATTTTCAACGCCCAACGCGACTCGGCCCGGTTCCAGCACGACACGCTGTGGGATATTTCAGACTTTTGCCTGAAGCTTGAAAAAAAGACGTCCTGCCGAGCTGTCCGCGCAGCGGCACGTGAAGTCCGTTCCGCATTACTGCCAGGGTCGGGTCGTTTTGTCATCACCAACGCTCATGCCGGGGCCGAATTTGAAAACTGTGGAGGAGTCTCTATTTACTTGCAGCCATTGCGTGCCCCGCTTTCGAAACACTACTCCAAGTTGGACTTTGCAAGAGAGCACCAGTGGTTGCCAATGCTCAAGGCCTACCACAACAATCCTGTATAGAGCGAGGTCGTACAGGAATACACAGGATCCTTTACTGGGTGGCAGTTGGATAACATCTATCAGGGGAAAAGAAGCAGTTCGACGCGAGTAAAACATGTGCAAGGAGGGGAACATGCCTGAAGAAAAGGGATACATCTATATTTTCACAGCCGGTGTTCCAGTCCAAGCGCCCACCACTGGTAGCCGAAGGGGATTACACAACGTGGTCGAGACGGCCAGGGAACGGGGGGTCAAGACCGCGCTCAGCACTATCCAGAACAACATGCGTAGCTTCCTGGAAGGTCTGGACAAGATCATCATGACCTCTCCCCATGAAGTCGGCGGCTTAGCTTTGGATGAAATAGAGGTCCATGCTCAAATCGACGGGAAAGGAAATGTTGGTATTGCTGGCCTGTTGGGCGCAGAAGTCGTAGCACAGAGTGGAATAAAGTTTGTGCTTCGCAAACAGCGCTGAGACTGGCGACAGCTATGCGGTTGCCTGAATGCAGATTGAGAATTCCATGTGACGCAGCGCTACCGGCTATACCGGGCGGGCGGCGGTGAGGCAGGTAAAAGGAGGCCATGGTATGGCAGGCAGACCCAGAAAGTCTACGGAAAGCTCGAAAACAGTAAAGTCGTTGAGCCGGCTCCGAAAAGAAATTCAGGGCGCGCTTGTGGATCGCTTGAAAGCATCCTGGGGAGCCGATAAAAAAGCTAAAATAAACATGCTGTTGAGGGAGCAGCAGCAGAAAAATGACTTTTTCTCTGCACTCATCCGGCGAATGTCCGGAGAAAAGTTGAAGCATGAATCCCAGGGTTTGGAATCGGTGATCCATCGAATGAGAAGTGTGTTTTTTACATCAGAGGACCTTTTTCTGGAAACTACCTGTCTGGAGGATGCCATCGAGGAAACCCTTCAGCGTGACGGGCAGGTTGATCAGGTGCAGACCTGGGAGGCCTTACAGGCGGTGCGGCTGGGCTTGATGCCCTTAATAGCGGCAATTTTGCCCGAGACTGCTGGCGTTTATGAAAAAATCGTCAAATTCGGGCAGCGCGGGTTTTGCCTGTTTGATGCCAAGGGCAAAATCGTTTCAACGAACCCCGAGATGGACCGACTTTTTGGCTCCGCATCCGCCGTCGGAAAGCCGCTCACGTCTTTCCTGGATCTGGAGGGACAAACACTGGTCCGTAATGTGCTCACGGATACAGGGCCCGGTGAGTCCCGGTTGCTCCGGATGAGGCTCATCAGGAAGAGGGGTAAAAAAAAAGACGTCGGAGTCGAACTGGCCCCCATCGTTTTCCCCAGACAAGGCCGGGGAGGATATTTCTGTGCCGTCGACCTCACCGAACCGGTGCGAATGGAAACAGAGATATACGAGAATTTTCCTCTGGGTGTGATTCGGCTCAAATTGAACGGGGATTTCACCTACATGAATCCAACCGCCCTCACCTTCCTGGGACTCAAGAATTGCGCCGGTTTGAACGTCAAAAGCATTCTTCCCGATTCGAGAACTTTAAGAACTGTGATGGAAAATCTCCAGCGGCGGCGGGCCGGAATGAGCGACGAATACCCCATCGACGTCTGTCGCCAGACTGACCGCAAGAAATTTCCAGTGATGATCGCGGCGATGCCGGAAAGGGACCTGCACGGCAAGGTCGTTGGCAGCTTGGCCATTCTGCGGGATTTGACCGTTGAGACGGCTGTAGAGAATATCCATAACTACATCACAAGCAGCGCAGAGTCGATAAAAAAAATCGAGTCGAAAAACCTCCAGGTTAGAGAATTAATTTCCGGCAACCCCATGCTCAACGATCAAACGACACTAATGTTAGCGGCCACCTCAATGGAAGTGAGTGATATTTTGCCTTTCGATTTTTTCATCATCACGCGTTTCAGTGAAAGCATGACGCACTTGAGAAAATTCTTTTTCCTGTACCCGAACGGCCAAATGAAGTCCTATGTTCGGTGGTGGGAGATATCCAAGCCGCTGAGGGAAGGGCTTAAGCAGCGGGCGCGCGCCGTTAGGTCTTTAAAACTGGACGTCATCGAGGATTACGATGAGTTATTGAACCTGCCTCAAAACCGGGTTCTAAGGGATTTGCCGGAGTACCAGTGGATACTTCAAGAAGGTTTCAAGAGCTCGCTGATTCATTTCGTTGTTCACGAGAAGAAATTGCTGGCCTCGATTTCACTGATGAGCAAAAAGAAAAAGGCCTTTGGAGAAAACCATGCACGGCTGTTTGGCAACTTGCCTCTCGACAAGGTTGTGATGGTGGCCATTCAGTCTGAGGAAAAAACCGCGGAAAACTTTCGCCTGAGACTGAACCGTGAAATCATAGAGAAATGCGAAAGCGTCGATCAGGTGGCGAGGGCGGTCGTGGAGGGGCTCGGCAGAGGGCACCTGTGGGACCACATTGCGCTTTACATGATCGATGAAAAAGAACAGCAATTCCGGCTGTTGCACCAGCGGAATCTGGGAAAGGCCACCCCTCTGCGCGATGCCTTCACGCAGCCGTTGGCCGACGGCGTTTTAGGCTATGTGTACAAAACCGCGAAGCATGTTTTGATACAAGACAAACCGAACGACCTGAACTTTCGGGATATCTACCTTGCATCGGTTCCCGGCATGATGTCTGAGTTTTGTCTGCCGATCGTGATCGGAGGCACGGTTCGATGGCTGCTCAACATTGAAGATTCCAATCAAAACGCTTTCTCCGTCGAGGAGGTCAACGAGCTATTTACCTTATTGGGCGAGGTCAGAACGCTTCTGGATCGGATATGGGTTCGGCATTTCCTCTTAACCACGCTGAATCGGGCTTCCGATGTTGTGTTCATGACAACCCCTCAGGGATATATCAAATATCCCAATCCCGAGTCCCTCCGGCAGCTTGAATACACGGAGGATGAAATGGCGAAAATCAAGCTGCAGGAAATCATCGTTGAACCGGATGTCGTCGAAATCATCTCCAATTCCCCGATCATCAGGAGCAAGGAGGCTAACCTGAAGCGGAAGAGCGGTAGCGTTTTTCCAGTGCTTTTTTCGGCTTCCATGCTGCCTGAGGAGTTCGGCGGCAAGGTGATGATCTGCAAGGATCTGTCTTTGTACAAGCGCGTGGAAGAGCTGGAGTATCTAAAAAAAATGTACCATGAAATCGCCGTTCAAACCCAAACGCCGCTATCACTGGCATTCGGTTGGCTGCAGTCGTTGAAAGGTCAGAGCACGGAGCAAACGGCGATAGACACACTTGATAAGGCCCTGCGACAGCTGAGGAAGATAGAAATAACTTACAACCGACTGGTGCTATACGATCAGGCCAAAGGAATTTTGCCTTACAACAGAGTGCTCTACAGCATCTCGGAAATCGTCGCTCACATTAAGTCCACTTTCCCTATACCCGAGACCGAAAAGATAGTGTTCCGACTCGACGAACCGCTTCCCTATCTCAAAGGAGACCTTTTTCAGTTGAACTTCTGCTTTGACAGCATCCTTTCATTTTTACTGAGGCACCTTCCGCCGGAAGAAAAGATTCAGTTTAATGTCTCCTGCGTTAAAGACCGGGTGGTTACCCAGATTAGGGGTTTCTTGCCTCGGCCGCCGGCGGAACCTGCGCAAAGGAACCGGACGTCCGAAGGGGTCGTTAAGACTTTGGCCCAGATGGCGCTGAGCAGCGAAGTGATTGAGCAATTTGTCAGCAACCACAAGGGCACCATGGATAGACGTCAAGGCAAGGGATACGAGGAAATATTCGACATCCGCTTGCCGGTGGCCAAAGAGGAGGCTTTGACATGAGACGACAAATATTGATCGCCATTTCGGATTCCTATCAGATGAACCGTGTCAAAGAGGCGCTTGAATCTGAGCTAATCGACATCAGCATCGACTTGGTTTTCGACGAGCAAACGGCCAAAGAGAAAATTAAAAGCAAAGCCTACGCCCTCGTCGTCACCCATCAACATCTGCCGAAGGACGGGAAGACGCCTATTCAAGAAGAAGAAAAGCGAGGACTCGGGCTTTCAAAATGGATCGCCGCCAACGCCAATCGAATCCCAACCGTTCTGTTGACATTTCAATCCGACACAGAGGTTATAGAGGCGGTTAGCCAGCTGCAAAATTGCGATGCGGTTTTCATAGGGCTCGACAGATGGGAGGATTCGTTAATAAAAAAGGTCCCACAAGGATTGGCCGCCCAAACGGTGGAAGAAACGAAAAGGCTTGATGTCGACATCTATATCGATTTGGAAAATAACCGGGCGGAGGCAGATTTGAAAGGAGTCAATTTCCCGCGCAGTGTTGAAAGGGAGCAGCTGAAGATTCAAGGGAGCGCGATAATCAAACTTTCAATGAATGCCGCTAAGGAGGTGGATCGAACCGACGGCGAAAAGTGGCAGAAAAGACTGCAAAAGTTAGGCGAAGCGCTGATGCGGCATATCTTTCAGAAGAACTACGAATTTAACCGTAAATTCGAAAGGCTGATAGGTGAGGTCGGTGGATTGCAGAACACCCGTATTCGTTTCATTGTGGGGGAAAAAATACATGCGGTTGCCCTGGAGGCGATATTTGGCCCCCACGAATTGCAGAGTAGAGAAGATTACTGGATGCTTCATGCACCGATATACCGGACGATTCGAGATTGTCCAGGATACGAGTATCCACTCTTTCACGAGCATGATGCTGAAATGAACGGACGTCCCATCAACGTTCTGATTATCGAATCCCCGACAGAAGGATTGATACAGTTTGAGGGATTTACAAAACAGCTAGGCAAACTTGAGAACGTGGTCAAAGAGTGTCGAAATCTAAAAAAATATTTGCGACCCTTTCAAACTGTGGGCCGTGTTAATATCGGGGAAGTCAAACTGATTTCCTGGAAAAACAAAAATAGACCCATGAAAGAGTTGTTGCGGAAAGCGCTCGAACAGGAAAACCAAAGTTGGCATGTTGTTCACTACGCAGGCCATTCCTATTTCGACCCTTTGACACAAGACGGCTACGTTTTTTTCCCCGGAGCCGGTAGGACGATCGATATCATACAAGTTGACCAGTTCAGCGCCTGGTTGAGGGAGGCCAACACCCGGTTTATTTTCCTCAGCAGCTGCCACAGCTCGGAACTCGGATTCGTTTTTGCGATGGCCAGGAAAAATATCCCAGCGATCGTGGGTTTCCGGTGGGATGTCGACGACGACATGGCGGTCCAGTATGCTGAAGCGTTTTACCGGCAACTTCTGGAAGGTGAGAAGCAGTCTTTGGAATACGCCTTTTTAAAAGCGCGCAAAAACATTTATGCCGATAACCCATACAACCCTATCTGGGCCGCTCCGGTCTTAGTCATTCAGGTACCCTAA
>CAZNAX010000110.1:0-11029 GCA_964570965.1 uncultured Desulfatibacillum sp. | reverse complement strand
CTGGTCTTGAAGAGGATTCCGCGTTCGGCACCCTTGCCGGTGCCGGCCATGATGGCCGTGGGAGTGGCAAGCCCCAGCGCGCAGGGGCAGGCGATGACCAAAACCGCCACCAGCCGGATCATCGCGGCGACCCAGTCGCCGCTCAGCGCCCACCACAGGATGAAAACGCCGAGCGCCAGTGCGATAATGGCGGGCACGAACACCGCCGCCACGCGATCGGCCAATGCCTGGATCGGCGCCTTGCTTCCTTGCGCCTCCTGGACCAGGCGGATGATTTGAGCCAGGACCGTATCCCGGCCGACCGCTCGGGCTTCGAAGGTGAGCAGCCCTTCGCCGTTGATGCTGCCTCCGACCACGGAATCCCCCGGCCGTTTGTCCACGGGCAGGGGTTCACCGCTCAACATGGATTCGTCCACGGCGGATTCGCCTTGCCGAACGATTCCATCCACCGGGATGCGTTCGCCCGGCCGGACGAGAACCACATCGCCGACACTGACCCGCGAGAGAGGAATTTCGGCCTCAACGCCGTTTCTGAGCACGCAGGCCGTCTTGGGCCGCAGCCCGATCAGCTTGCGGATAGCGCCGCCCGTGCGGCCTTTGCTGCGCGACTCCAGCATCTTGCCCAGCTTGATGAGGGTGATGATGACGGCCGAAGTCTCGAAGTAGACGTGGTGGCCCAGGTTCGGGCCGAGGAGGACCGCGCATGAATAGAGGTAGGCCACCGAAGAGCCCATCGCCACCAGGACGTCCATGTTGGCGCTGCGGTTGCGCAGGCTCTTGAACCCGCCGGTATAGTAGTCCCAGCCGGTGTAGAACTGAACCGGGGTCGCCAAGGCCCAGAACAGCCAGTTCACCCACGGTGCATGACTCCAGCCCCCGGTCAGGCCGAAATCGCGCCCCATGCTCAACCCGAAAAGCGGTAGCGCGCACAGCAGGCCGACGATGAACTTGCGGGTCTGCGCGGCGATGTCGCGCCGCCGGGCAGCCGCCTCGGTATCCTCGGCTTCCGGAGATTCGCTCGGCGCCAGCGCGCCGAAGCCGGCGCCGGCCACGGCGGCGATCAGGTCGTCCACCGCGACCATGCCGGGCAGATATTCGACCGCCGCCCGCTCGGTGGCGAAGTTCACGGCCGCGTTCAGCACGCCCGGAATCTTGCGCTTGAGCGTGCGTTCGATGGTGGCGGCGCAGTTGGCGCAGCTCATGCCCGTGAGCCCCAGGTCGACCCGGGCGGTCGGCACGCCGAAGCCGGCGCCATGGACCTGCTCGACGATCTGCGTGAGGCGCGTCTCCGCAGGGTCGTAGGTGACCGCCGCCTTTTCGCTTGCAAAATTGACATTGGCCGCAGAGACTCCGGCGAGCTTTCTCAAGACCCGTTCGACAGTGGCCGCGCAGTTGGCGCAGGTCATGCCGGTGATGGGCAAGGTGATGGTCTGGTCGGACATATCTGTTTCAAATAAGCTATGGAATGACGCATGGGGCAGAAGGCATCGGGTAGAAGAAAGTGGCTCTCTGCCCTATGCGGGTTTTCGGGTTACGACATGCCAGGGATTCAGCAAGTCCTCCTTGTTGTAGAGCAGCGGCTGCCCCGTGTCGTGACGCGCGACGCGGGCTCCGGCGGCCTCGGCGATTACCTGGCCGGCGGCCGTATCCCATTCCATGGTCGGTCCTAGGCGCGGGTACACGTCGGCTTGGCCCTCGGCCACCAGGCAGTACTTGAGCGAACTGCCGGCGGAAACGAAGGATACGTCGCCCAGTTCGCGGCGCTTTCGGTCGACATACGCATGCAGTTCGGGGGTCGCATGCGAGCGGCTGCCGACGATGACGAAAGGCACATGCGCTTCCAGGTCGACGGGCAGTTTGCTAGAGTGCGCACGCAGACGCTCCAGGAGCGCCCGCGCGTCTGCGCCCTCGGTGCTCGATGCCAAAGCGGCGATGACGTCGGGGTTCTCCAGGCGAAAGGACCCGTCTTCGACCCGGCCGAAATAGAGCACGTTTTTCACCGGTACGAATATGGCGCCCAGGGTGGGCCGGCGGTCTTCGACCAGGGCGATGTTGATGGTGAACTCGCCCAGACGCTTGACGAACTCCTTGGTTCCGTCCAGGGGGTCGACGATCCACAACCGGTGCCAGCGGCTGCGCTGCGCATGGGGGATGTCCCGGCCTTCTTCGCTCAAGATCGGGATTCCCGTTGCGTTCAAACGGCCGACGATGATCTCGTGGGATCGCCGGTCCGCCAGGGTGAGGGGCGAGCGGTCCGCTTTATATTCCACCTCGATTTCGGAGCGGTAGACATCGAGCGTGGCCAACCCCGCCACAACCGACGCACGGGCAGCCGTCACGAGCAGAGCGTCGCGCTCCATCGTCAGGCCGCCGGGAAATTGATGTCGTTCAGGGTGGCGCGGATCTGGGCCTCGGTTGCAGGCGGATCCCACTCGACCTCCACGGTCTTGAACTGCGGGTTGCCCTCCACCTTTTGGATGCCCTCCAGTTCTTTCAATTCCTTGGTGATGGTCATCACGCAGTGGCCGCAGGAGATCTTGGGAATTGAAAAAGTCTTGCGCTCCATAGTCAAAGGCTCCTTTTATTCCTGGGGGGATGATTGAATGCTAACGCCGAATAGCGGCGTGTCAAATAACGGGACCGCAGAAGCGGCGCGAAAAATTCTCGAAGTCGCTGTCCTGGAAGAGATGGGCGAAACGCTCGCCGTGCCGGCTGCGGGCCTTATAGAGATCCAGGCAGGCCTGCACGATCTCGATCACCTGGTCTTCGTTGAAGATACCCGGCAGCTCGCGGGCCAGGCGCGGATGGCGACCGAGCCGCCCGCCGATCTGAACCCGAAACCCCCGCCAGGCTTCGGCGATGGTTCCGGTAGGGCAGGCCCGGATGCACTGGCCGCAATTCAGACAGCGCTCTGGGTCGATGGGGGGCGGGTCGCTGGCATTGGCCGCGACCGCCTGCTCGGTGCAGGCGTCGGTGCAGGCCCCGCATTGGGAGCAGGCTTCGTTCGTGGTTTCCGGAACCGCGGCGCCGATGATGCCGACATCTTTGATCTGGGGCTGCGAACAGGCGTTCGGGCAGTCGGCCAGCGTGGTCCGGAATTCGTGATGGAACTTAAGCTCCCCCCGGACCCGGGACTTGAGAAAATCTAAAAGATCGGCCCGCTTGATCACCGTTTCAAGGCGGGCAAGCAGCCCATCACTGACCACCGCCCGGTTCGGGCAGCCGCTGGGGCCGAAGCAGGTGTCGAGTTGGTAGCCCTTGATCTCGGAGTGCATGCCGGACAGATAGCGGGCTTGCGTGGCCTTGACATCGGCCAGAGTGATGCGGTTCCTGCCGGCATTGTGCGCCTCGCTCTCCACACGCGCGCGCACCCGCTTGCGAACGAAAAAAGGGACCAGTTTCAGAGCGGCTTCGGCTTCAGGACTCCATTCCATGCAAAGGATCCTTTTCCATAGAACCCGCCGGGGTCCAGCGTAGGGCCTGCACGGCCAACTCGCCCACCGAACATGCCGCCAGACGCTCTCGGCGGTAGAGTTGCAAGGATGCGCGGTCGGCTTGCATTTCTTGCAGCAATGGTGTCAGGCGTGCATCCGCCAAGGGCCCGCCCGCCCAGGCGGCCAGCCCTCGCAGGGCCGCTTCGGGGGATTGCAGAAAGGGTTTGAGGAGCTCAGCGCACTCGGTCATCTGCGCGGGCCGTGCATGGGTCAGACGCGCGACCCCCCACAACACGCCTTCCTGAAGAGCCGGGTGCTCGATGAAATTGCGCTCCGGGTGCAGATAAGACCACAAGATGCAGCCGTATTCATTAGCCAGCCGGTCGCTGCGAGCCATGCACTCCCCCATGGCCTCCGGGCAGCCCCAGCCGATCCCGCCCGATTCCTCGTTCAGGTTCCACATGAACCGCCGCATGACCACCCGCGCGGATTCCAAATTTTCATCAGCCAAGCGCGACACCACCCGACCCATCACGGACACGGCCCGCCAGCGACGTAACGTATCCGCGTCGCAGAAAAACGCAAACAGAGGGTTTACGACCTGCCGGCCCCGCACGTGGCGCACGAGGTCCAAGGATGCCGGGAAGCCGTCGTCCACCAGAAGGGCCGCTAGAATCTTTTTGAGTTCGCGCCCGCTGACGGGGCGATGCAGTTTCATCCGACCGATCGCCGTTGCGCCTCTAAAAGGTGATGATTTCAAAACCCCGGTCGCGATAGTCGGCCATGCCGGGATGGCCGGACATGTCTTCCAGGAGAGCCAGGTGTTGCGCCCGGGCGGATTCTAAGGTCTTCATTTTCGTGCAGCAGGCCCGGCAGGCCCCGGCCACCAGCCCGGCCGATTTGGCCTTATCCCAGAGCGGATGCAGGGGGTGGCCTCCCTGATCGAGGTCGGGCAACAGCCGGGTGGCGGCGCCTTCGACGACGATGCGGGCCTCCTCCCCCCTGGCATGCATATCGAGCGCATTCAGCAGCACATGGATAAAACACATGGGATCGCCGTTAAAAACAAAGAGTGCGGTTTTCTTCATGTCACCGGTCTCCCGAACGTCAGTCTTCTTCCCAGCGGATGCAGTCGGTGGGGCAGTTCTTGATGGCTTCGTTGACGTCATCGATCTGATAGGAGCCGAGATCGGCCACTTCGATGAAGCCGGCATCGTTCACCCGGAACACCGCCGGACAAACCGCCACGCAGCCCTCGCAGAGGGTGCAATCGCCCAGCTCGACAACGGGTCGTTTCATGGGTTCTCCTGCGATCTCAGGCGGTCTGAGAATCCGCGCCGGAGACGGCCCGGCCGATGGCGCGGCCGAACGCATGGCACGCGTCCAGGACGGATTTCGCCGGAACGAACTGCACCTTCAGGCCCGGCTGGAAGAGGTCGATTTTCATTGCTTTTAGCTCGTCTTCGATCAACTTCACGGCTTCTCCGCTCCATCCGTAAGAGCCGAATGCCGCGCCGATCTTGTTTTTCGGTTTGAGCCCCTTCATGTAGCAGAGAAAATCCGCGACCGTGGGGAACAGCCCGTTGTTCAGGGTGGGAGAGCCGACGACCACGGCACGGGCATCGAACACCTCGGTCATCACCTCGCTGCGATGCCAGGACCTCAGATTCATCGGTGTGGACGGCACGCCCGCCGCCATGATTCCGTCGTTGATGGCTTCAGCCATCTTCTCGGTGCTGTGCCACATGGTGTCGTAGATCACGGCCGCCTTCTTCTCCGGCTCCTGGCGGCACCAGCCGAGATAGGCCTGGACGATCTTGGCGGGCGCCTGGCGCCAGATCACGCCGTGGTCCGGGCAGATCATGCGCAGGTCCAGTTTCATCTCGGCCACCTGCCGGATCAATTTTTCGATATGGGCCGCATAGAGCAGCAGGATGTTGGCGAAGTATTTCTTGGCATGGACCATGATCCGGTCCCCGATCTCATCGTCGAAGGTCTCCGGTCCGGCGTAGTGCTGGCCGAAGCCGTCGCTTGAGAAAAGAATGCCGTCCTCCTTGAGATAGGAGAACATGCTGTCCGGCCAATGGATCATGCGGGTTTCCAGAAAGGCCAGAGTGCGTTTGCCGAGCTTCAGCTCGTCACCCGAGCCGACGGCCCGGTAGTTCCACTTTTGCGGAAAATGCTGCGCCAGGTTTTTGGCTCCCATCTTCGAGCAATACAGAGGCTTGTCTTCGCCGACCCGGTGCATGATGCGGGCGAGGCTTCCGGAGTGGTCGAGCTCGGTGTGATTGCTGATCACCACGTCGATTTTGCGCGGGTCGACGATGCGGCCGATTTGGTCGATCAGCTGGTCGGCGAATTCCCTTTTGACCGAGTCGATCAGCGCGATTTTTTCATCCATTACCAGAAACGCGTTGTAAGTGGTTCCGAGATCGGTGGAATAGCCGTGAAAGTCCCGGATGTTCCAGTCTCTGACACCAACGTTGTAGACTCCCGGAGCAATTTGAACAGGGTCCATTTTTACCTCATTGCATGTAGTTATTTATTCATACCGATCGAAGTTAATCACCCTGGAGGGGACGGCAACGGCAACAAAGCCGTAAAAGGGGTTGTTACTTCCCCTATATACCCCCGGTCGCAAGGAACCGGTCACTCGATTTTTACCTGTCAGCCGTAATGCCTAAAAAGCCAAAAGGCGATGCCCTTTTTTTTCAGCTCTGTGGCTGAAAGCAAAGGGCATCAACCGGAATCCAATAGCGGCTTCAGGCTTCTTTGGTAAAATCGGCCTTGCCGGCGCCGCACACCGGGCATTCCCATCTATCCGGGAGCTTTTCGAAGGGCGTTCCGGGTGCAACGCCGTTATCGGGGTCCCCCTGCGCCGGGTCATAAACGTAACCGCACACCTGACAAACATATCTCTCCATGGTTCATCTCCTCCTTCTGGTGGGTGGAATTACAGCACTTAGGAACCGCAGCGTTCAGCGGCGGCTCGATCTCATCACCGAGATTCTACGCTGGCTCGTCTTTGACCGACCCCGGCCCGGCCAGCGGCCTGAACATTTTCTTGCTGGCCCCGCACACCGGGCAGGCCCACTGGTCGGGAAGATCCGTAAACGGAATTCCCTTGGGTATCTTGCCCCGGCGATCCCCGCGGTCGGGGTCGTAGAGGCAGCCGCAGTTAACGGTTTGGCATTGATGGATGTCTTCGGGTTTGGACATTGAGGCACCCCTTGAGCTAATGGTTCATATCATCCGCCCAGCGTCGTGATCAACTTTTTTACGCGGGATTCGATTTCATCCCGGGCCCGGCGCATGGTCTCGATCGGCTGGCCGGAGGGATCCGGCACGTCCCATTCCTGGTGCAGCGCGCCGGGAACAGCCGGGCATTCTTCGCTGCAGCCCATGGTCACGATTACATCGGGTCGACCGTTGGCCAGCGCCGCCTCGACCCCTTGAGGGGTTCGAAAAGCCAGATCGATTTTTCTCTCGGCCATGGCGGACACCATATCGGGGTTCAGTTTGTCCGCCGGCCGGCTGCCGCCGGTGGCCACATCCAGTTTTTCACCGGCGAGGTGCTGGGCAAAGGCGCCCGCCATCTGGCTGCGGCCGGCATTCTGGCGACAAAGGAACAGCACCTTCTTCCTTGCGGCAAACGGCGCCAGGAGTTCTTCCACGGCCTGCTCCACGTCCTGCCGCACCGTTGGATGGTTCGCCAGATCCTTCGCGCCCTCGATCCCCCGGTAGAGCAGGCTGCTTGCATAACGGGCATCGATGGCATCGAAAAAATACTTGGCGGTCAGCTGCATCCCTTCAAAGAGGTTCTTGCCCTGGGTGGCTCCGACGCCGAGCAGAACCCCCCGGCGCGTCGGCTTGAGGGGGTCGCTGAGCTTGAGCCGGTACTTGCGCGCCCAAAACGTCTGGCAACGGTCCACCAGTGCCTTGAGTTGGGAGGTCATGTTGTAGAAAAAAATGGGCGAGGCCAGCATGACGACCTCCGCCTGCCGCAGTAGCCCGTAGATCTCACTCGCCATATCGTCGTCGATGGGACAGTATCCCTTTTTCTCGCAGACCACGTATTCCTTGCAAGGCAGGATGTTGCGTTCCGCCACGTGGACGGACCGGGTCACCGCTCCGCGTTGCTCCGCCGCCTGCAGGAACGTGGAAAGGAGAAAATTCGTGTTGCCCTTTTTGCGCGGACTTCCTTGTAACCCGAGGATCAGCATGGCCCGGATCCGATCATGGTTTGGCGTGGCAGGTCGTACAGGTCGTGGGGCCGGCCTTCTCGCCGGCCTGCTTTTTTTCCTTGTGGCACCGGGTGCACTGTTCGTTCATGATCTGCTTCTTGGCCAGTTTGCCCTGGGACTTGAGGTCCTCGATGGCGCCGGTTTTCTGGGGAAATGCGGCATGACAGATGTTGCAGTCCGGCAGCTTCTCCTGGTGCCGCTGATGGGGGAAAACGACTTGGCCGCTCGTGCCGCCTGCCAGGATGATCTCGGCCGCGCCCGCGTTGGAAGGGCTTCCGGCGGCCCAGACCCAGCCTCCGGCCGTAAGCGTGACGAGAACCAGCGCCGTCAGCATTCTTCGGGTGGTGATTCGAGTGGTCATATGCCTCCGGAGCCGTTCGGCGAAAGGCCTAAACCGGCAGGAACCCCCTCAGGGCGTTCCCGGTGATCGAGGGTAGCGATTTCGCCGGGGCTCAACGGGGCGACAGGCTCTTGCCCTCGCCCGCCAGTTGGCACTGAGTGAAATCGATCATTTCTCCGCATTTGCCACATTTGTGGGGTCGATCGAATTCGTCGGAAAAAATTTCCCTTTCGGTGCCGCACTTCGGGCAGTTGCAGGTGAAGGATTTCAGCGTCTTGAAATTGGCGTAGCCGGGGCAATGCTGGGGTGTGGTTTCATTAGGGGCCATGACGTCCTCTCTTTCTGGTGTGAGATTTCTAGGCGTTTAACTTTTGAGCCAATTGGCGGCCGTAATCTTGGGCCATCTGAACACCGCCTCCCAGGTTGCTGGCCTTCAGCCGCAGGCAGTCGGCCACCATGTTCATCTTGAAGATGTTCTTCATGGTTTGGTAAATGCGGTCGTTGGCTTCTCCACTCCAACCGAAGGAGCCAAAGGCCCCTCCGATTTTGCCCTCCAACGGGGCCTTTTCGGCGATGAATAAAAGGGTCTTCATCGCCTGGAGCATGTCGCCGTGATAGGTGGCGGATCCGAACACATAGCCGTCATAAGCAGCCAGATCAGCCTCGCTCTTGACGTTTTTTACATTGACCACATCGGCCTGATGGCCGGCTATGCGGATGCCCTCGGCGATCAGGTCGGCAATAGTTTGGGTCTCACCGGTCCGGCTGGCAAAGACGATCAGGACTTTTCCCATAACGATGATACTCCCTTGCGGTGCATGGTCATGCGGACAGCTTCCAGACAGTTGCTCGACAGCCTGGCTGCCGGTCAGGACTTGGGTTTCGCGATGCGCGGGTCTATCCCCGTGGCGGTGCAATCCGGGGTGTAGCAGGTGTTGTCCAGGAATTCGCATTTCTCCTTACAGGACGGGCACTGGTTGGGATACGCATCCGCCTCGAAGGTGTAGCCGCATTTAGAACATTTCCAGCTTGGCATGATATTTCCTCCTAGGCTTTCCACAACCCGTGAAGGTTGCAGTACTCGCGTGCGGCCACCTGATCGGCCTTGATGCAGAACGTCGCCTCCGGCGCCTGGCCGGGTTTCAGGAACTGGCGGTAGACCTTGCCGTCGGCGACCAGCTCGACCCACTCGATCCAGTGTTTTTCCTCCATGGGGTGGGCGACGCTGCCGACTTTGACCTTGAACCCGTCGGCGGTTTTTTCAACGACCGGCACGTGTTTTTCCTTGGCGGCATCCACGGTGTTCTCTTTGAAGAGTTTCATGGGCTGGCCGCAGCATACCAGCTCGCCCTCCCCGCCGTGAAGGACTTCGACAATGTTTCCGCAAACATCGCATTTGTAGACTTGAAGCTGTTCGGCCATGATACGTCTCCTTTCCGTGCTAAAGGGTTGAGGGGATGGTTACCAGTTTTCGCCCAGCAGTTCAAAATGGGCCTGGGGATGCACACAGGCCGGGCAAAGCTCCGGCGCGCTCGCGCCCACGTGCAGATAACCGCAGTTGCGGCAGCGCCAGGTCACTTGCGCGTCGCGCTTGAACACGCGCCCGGCTTCGATGTTGGCCGCCAGATCGAGATAGCGCTTCTCGTGCTGCTTCTCGGCCACTGAAATGGCGCGAAAGGCCGTGGCCACGTCCGTCAAGCCTTCCTCGTCGGCGATCTGGGCATACCCCGGATACATGCTGATGTGTTCGTGGCGTTCGCCCGCTGCCGCCGCCCTCAGATTGTCCAGGGTCGTTCCGATGACGCCGGCCGGGAAGGCGCAGGCGATTTCGAGCTCGCCGCCTTCCAGGAATTTAAAAAACCGTTTGGCGTGCTCTTTTTCCTGATCGGCAGTTTCAGCGAAAATGTCGGCGATCTGGACCAGGCCGTCTTTCCGAGCCTGGCCGGCAAAGTATGTGTACCGGTTGCGCGCCTGAGATTCTCCGGCGAAAGCCGTCAACAGGTTTTTCTCGGTGCGTGTGCCTTGGAGCTTCGGCATCAATTGCAGTCCTCCTTAGTTTTAACTATGGACGGTTGTCATAACGGATCCGTTTCATCGTCTTCCCGACTCCACCAGCCCTTGCGGACGTGATTGCGTTTTTCCGTTTCGGCCAACTTTTTGAGCTTGTAGGCCGAATCCCGCAAGACTCCGTAGAGAATCCCGCAGCCGTTGTCTTCGCGGTCCGCCTCGCCGCGGTCCGCCAAATGAATCATTTCTTCCGTCAACTTCAACGTCTTGACGATGTGAAGATTGCAGGGTCTCACGGCATTTCCTTCCGGCAAGCGAAGTGATTTCAGCCACGCGGACTTAATCAAATTTCGTGCCAGAAGAGAATAAAAGCGGCGGGCGCCAGTAAGCGCTTGATTTATAAGTATTAGTCTCACGGCCGTGGCCGGGCGGCTGGACCGTGATGCGTTCCCGCCCCGCGAACCCGATACATAACCGCATCGATCCATGCCGGCGGTGACCATGTGAAATTTTGAACAATGCCTGAATATCACACCAAAAAAAACATTGCAACCTCGTCTCGGATTCGTTTGTGAAACAGGCGTGTCTCACAAGACAGGATCAGGCCGCTATGGGGCGGCGCTGCAGAATTTTACCGCGTACGCTGATGACCACTTCCTCCAGCGGGATCTTGACCCCGGAACGCTGAATGCCTTTTTGGACGATCACCGGCAGGGCCGCGCAGCAGGGCACCTCCATGACCACCGATGTAATGCTGCGGATGCCGGACTGTCGACAGATTTGTTCGAACTTGTCGATATACGCTTCCGCATTGTCGAACTTGGGGCAGCCGAGCATCACGCGTTTGCCCTGCAGAAAATCGCGGTGAAGAGTGGGAAAGGCAACGGGGACACAGTCGGCTAGCACCAAGAGGTCCGCTCCTTTCAAGAACGGCGCCGTCGGCGGCACGAGCATGATCTGGACGGGCCAATGGCTGAGTGCCGATTCTACGGGTTCGCCTGCAA
>CAZNAX010000109.1:0-11138 GCA_964570965.1 uncultured Desulfatibacillum sp. | reverse complement strand
TCCACATGCACTCGGTGGGGCACAGCCGGATGACCTCTTTCTGGATGTTGAACTTACCCCAGTCGCGGCCGGCAAAGGCTCCCGCGTTGGGCTTCAGCTCGCCGCCGATGTAGGCCTGCACCGCTTCCTGATCGATGCGGATGGCGTCGCGCCAGGTGCCGATGAAGGACATGTCGGAGCGGGCGATGGAAGCCACACAGCAGTTCGGGCAGCCGTCGAATTTGAACTTGAACTTGTAGGGAAAGGCCGGCCGGTGCAGCTCGTCCTGGTAATCATTGGTCAGCGTGAAGCACAGCGCCTGGGTGTCGTAGCAGGCATACTCGCAGCGCGCTGCGCCAATGCAGTCGGAGGGGGTGCGCAAGTTGGAGCCGGAGCCGCCGAGGTCCTGGTTCAATTTGTGGGTCAGCTCGTAAAAAATCTCCTCGAGCTGCGGGGTGGTGGTGCCCAGGAAGATGATGTCCCCGGTGGAGCCGTGCATGTTGGTGATGCCGCTGCCGCGAAGATCCCACAGGTCGCAGAGTTGGCGCAGGTATTTGGACGTATAGAATTTGCCGCCGGGTTGGCTGACGCGCATGGTGTGGAAATGGGCCACGCCCGGGAACTGGTCGGGCGCATCGCAGTAACGGCCGATGACGCCGCCGCCGTAGCCGAACACGCCGACGATGCCGCCGTGCTTCCAGTGGGTCTGGCCGTGCTTGTAGGTCAGCTCCAGCACACCGAGAATGTCGTCCGCCACGTCTACCGGAATTTGATAATTCGCCGTGGCCGCCGTTTTTGCACGATGTTCGGCCAGCGCTTTCAAATCCGACACAAAGCTTGGCCACGGACCGCTTTCCAGCTGGTCCAGCAGGGGGGTTTTATGTTTCGCCATTATTTACCTCCGTTTGAGTTGATGATGGACAACTGCAAGCCTTGACACTGCCAGAAACCACGCTTGAACCCGGCTCACCTCCTCTCTCCGAATGCAGCTTTTTTTGAATATTGCGTATGGATATCCTTGAGGATTGGTTGCGAAAAGATTAAGGTCGACCTATAGAACCAAACGCAATCCTTGTCAATAAAAAAGCGCCTTTCCAAGCCTCGGTGGGGCTTGGAAATCAAGGGGGTTGAGCCTATACCTCATCTTGCGGCCGAACACAGACGGACCTCTTTATGTTGTAAGCGTCAGAGCCGGCTGATTGCCTCCGCAAGGTCGGCGGAGTGCTCGGAAAGCCGGGATTCGACCAGGGGCAACTCAGGGGAATCGGTATGGAAGGTCTTGGCAACAATACCCCGGCAGAGGTCGAGCAGGTCCGCTTCGCTGCTCGCCGCCAGGTAGCGAATAAAAAGTTTATCAAGCGGTATTCCTGAGGGGGCCGGTTTATCCGCGACGGCCTCGACGATCCCCGCGATGGTGCCGTCGACGGCCTCCGGACCAGACCATCCGATCTGCCCGACGCCGTCCAAGCGGTCCAGGCGCATGTGCAGGCTGATCTTAAGAAAGAAGAGCAGCAGCACCTCCAGCAGGGTCCGGATGCCCGGGGCCGCATCCGGCACGGCATGCCCAATTTGCAACAGGGCGCGATATTCCCGCACGCTGACCAGGCGAATGTCCAGGCTGGACCCGCTCAGGCGCGCTACGAAATCGCCGGCCGCGTGGTTCCAGGCGCCGATGCATTCGAAGGTCGAAGGGTTGAAGTAATGCGTGAGGATTCGGGCTGCCTGGCGATAAAGCTCTTCGGACTGCCCTCGGGTCAAAACGTGGTTGCCGTTTTCAGAGTCCCAGAGAACAAGCTGTTGCTCCCCGCTCGGCGTGCTGCGGGTAAGGTGGAACTCTTGGTAGCCTGAAAACCACTCTCCAAGAAACATCGGCAGGGGCGGTTTTCCGGCAATCGGCACTTCGGCGAAAACGTGCACTTCCGGTAAATAGACGGGCCGGAATTGCCGGGTCAGCTTTTCCAGCAGCGCGTACTCTTTTCGTATCAGACGGGTCCCCGCCGGAGAAACGGCAACATTAACCACCCACTGAAACCAATTTCCGCCGTTAATAAACGCCGCTACGCGGGCCGGATGATAAAATTCGCCATGTTTGGCAAGAAAAATCTGGAATGATTCCGGATCGGAAGCGCCGGCACCGTTTTGGGCAAGGATCTTGCCGATGGCATCCTGCGCCGGACCTTCGAGGAAAAACCGAACGGCGGACAGGTAGTCCCCGACCGAAGGGGTGTTAAACGAATTGGCAGAAATATCCTCTGCATTCCAATTCCGGCCCAAAGGCAACGGCAAAGACCACGCCGGATGGTTAGGGGTCACCGGCTGGTCTGCGGTTTCAAGGCAATAATAGAAGCGTGGCATGTTGAATCCGGCCGGGTGGTTGTCGGCCCGATAAAGCCTATTTTTTCAAATTGCGACGGTGCTCCTCGATTTCCTGCCGGATCGGGGGTGCCACGTTGTACCCAAGATCGATGGCCTTGTCGTAATGCTCAACGGCCAAGGCGTATTCACCCTTTTCGAGGTAAGCGATGGCAAGGTTGTTGAAGGACGGGGCGAAATCCGGGGCGAGTTTGAGGGCCTTTTGATTGGCCGCGATGGCTTCATCCACCAGCCCTTTCATCAAATACGCGCTCCCCAGGTTGGCAAACGCTTGAATATACCGAAAATTGAAAACCGTGGCGCGCTCCAGATTTTTAATGGCCTCATCGACGTTGCCGCGCTGCAGTTCGACGAAACCAATGTTTCCGTAGCCTTCGGAGAAACCGGGCCGCGCCTTGACGGCCTTGCGGTTGTATTCCAGGCAGCCTTCCAGGTCCCCTCGGTTCAAGCAGATTCCCCCCAGCATCACATAGGCCTCCGCGAGATTCGGGCTGCATTCTATGGCCTCACGCAGCTCCTTTTCGGCTTCTTCATAGCGCTTTTGGCCCATGTATCCTATGGCCAGATTGTAATGAGAATTTCCACATTCCGGATTCTTGTCCACGGCCGATTTGTGAATGGCGGTGTACTCGTTGACGTCTTTGGGCAGGCTCATGATTTTTTCCTCGCAGGCGCTAAACAAGCACCCAGATTTTATTATCAATGAATGTTAAGCGTGGCGGCATTTTTGTCAAAAACGGCCGTTGCACGCGGACAAATCGATGTTGAAGGCAGGCCGTTGCAGGATGTTTTCAACTCCTTTGCAGAGGATGTCAAGCGATTTTGGCCTTGCGGCGCAGGATCGCTCCGTGTTTTCACTTGACATCACTTGGGCTTTTCTTTACCAAGCAAGTTATATCAAAATTCGCGTAAATTCGAATGGATGGCTTTATATTAAGCACCAAGATCAAGACGCGCGAGCCCTGCTTCAAGAGGCGTACTGCAGGTACGCCGCAGTGACCGCGGGGGAAAGCGCAGCGCAGAGATTGGGCATTTAACGAAGCCATCAAGGGGGGAGGCCATGAAAGCTGGATGCTACACCGCACTGATCACGCCATTTCTGGGGGAAGACATCGACTGGCCGGGGCTGGACCGGTTGATCGATTTCCAGATTCAAAACGGCATCACCGGCATCCTGGCCGTCGGCACCACCGGCGAGAGCCCGGTGCTGAACTGGCAGCAGCACAACGAAGTCACCAAAAAGATCGCGCTCAAGGCCCGGAACAAGTGCGCCTGCATTGCCGGCACCGGCAGCAACAACACCCGCGAGACTCTGGAGGGCACCCGGCATGCTCTGGACTTCGGGGTTCAGGGCGTGCTGCTGGTGGATCCATATTACAACGGCCCCAGCTCGCTTGAGATCCGCCGCGAATACGTTGCGCCCATCGCCAGAGAGTTCCCCGCGCTCGACATCATCCCCTACGTCATCCCGGGGCGCACCGGAACCCAGCTGCTGCCCGAAGACTTGGGGCTTCTATATAAGCACTACCCCAATGTCAACACCGTCAAGGAGGCCACGGGGGACGTCGAGAACATGCGGCGCACGCGGCGATGCTGCGGCCCGAATTTCACCATCTTGTCCGGGGACGACCCCATGACGGTCGAGATGATGACGGACTCTGAAGTGAAAGCCGCTGGCGTGATCTCGGTGGCTTCCAACGTGGCGCCCAAAGCGACGACTGAAATGGTCCATCTGCTTCTATCCGGCCGGCCGGCCGAGGCCAGGGCGCTGGCTGCCAAGCTCGAACCGCTCTTCAACCTGGTCACGGTCAAGACCACCGAGAAAACCCCTTACGGCGACGTGGTCTGCCGGGCGCGCAACCCGCTGGCCTACAAGACGCTCATGGCGGTTCTGGGAATGCCGTCGGGCGGTTGCAAACCGCCTCTTGGCAAAATGACCCTCAACGGCCTCAACAAGGTTCTGGAGGCCGCCCGCACCCTGCAGCGCACGGCACCTGAAATCCTGAAACCCATTGCGGACTTCTTCGGGGTGAACATCGAAGAACGGCTGGAAAACCCCAAATACCGGGAAGGGCTCTGCTACTCGGAATATTAGCCGAAAGCTCTGAGGACTGCGCGCTGAGAAAAATTGATTTCTCCGCTCAGCCTCCAGCCCTCGCTTCTCAGCCCTGCTTTGGTGCCGCTGCCTGGAAGTCCCCTTCCTTGAACAACAACCCTTTCAGCCAGTTCAAGCCGAACTCCAGCAACGCCACGTCGTCGCTGCGCAGGGTTGCAAGCGCAGACTCGTCCACAGGATAGCGCTTTAGAAAAGAACTCTCGAACACGAATTTGCGGAACCGATCAATGTCGTAGCTCACCATGAAGAACATCTGCTTGACCTGCTCGGTCCAGCGCATGTTCGGCGGAAAGGACCGCTTGCGGACGATAAGCTCGGTCCATTGGGTGTTGATGCGGTCGTGCGTGTCAACCCCCTGGTCCTGCCGCCATTCCAGCACAGTCCAAGAGCGATCCTCATCGAACCCCAGGCAATGCGCTTCGCGCACCATGAAAAAGAATTCCTCTCCGTCCGGGTCCTCCTTGTAGGCCAGCGAGGCCACCCCCAGCGGATAGTAGCGGCACGAGGTCGGCCGGTCCTCGTAGACCAGGCATCCCTCGGGGCGGACGAATGGGCAGGGCTTTTTTCCGTCGGCGGCCCCCTCTTCATCCAGCAGCTTGAGCGTGACCACGGGAATGTCGGTTTTCTCCAGCATTTCAGGATCGGTGTAAAGGGCCAGGAACTCCTGGGATGTCAGGTCCAATCGCTTCTTGAGGCGAATGATGTCGTAAGGGGTCAAAATGATGTTGATCCCGCGGCAGCATTGGGTGAAGCATTTCACATCCTTGTGGCAACGAAACGTAAAACGGCTGTCGAGCCCCAGCCGCATGGGTTGTATCGGTCCATCCTTGAGCTGTTCCATTCGGGTTCCTTTCATTTTTTTCTGTTCTTATCCCACGTGGGCCGGCCAAGTCAACGAGGCCATTTTCGTCTTGATTTCAGCGTAAAATCTACTATATCGTGAAATTTACTTTTTTCCGGACGCACCCCAGCAGATTTGCCGGCAGGGCTGAGATCATGTGTTTGTCTTCGAAGGAGGAAACCGAGATGAAGTTGTCGATTAGCAAAGCCAAGCAATTGAAACCCAAGCCGGATGAAACCCAACTCGGCTTCGGCACGAAATTCACCGATCACATGTTCAATATGGATTATGCCCCCGACCAAGGCTGGCACCATCCGCGGATCGAGCCCTACGCGCCGATCGCCATGGACCCGGCGACCATGGTACTGCATTACGGCCAGGGGGTTTTCGAGGGGCTGAAGGCCTACCGCACGGCTGCCGGCCGCATCCAGCTATTCCGGCCCCTGGACAACTTCCGGCGCCTGAACCGCAGCAACGACATTCTGTGCATCCCGCGCTTCGACGAAAACTTCGCGCTCGATGCGCTGAAGGAACTGCTCAAGATCGAACAGGATTGGGTCCCGCGGGCGCCCGAGACGTCCCTCTACATCCGGCCGACCATCTTCGCCTCCGACCCGTTCCTGGGCGTGCGCGCCTCGCACACCTATCGCTTTTTCATCATTCTCTGCCCCGTCGGCGCCTATTATCCCGAAGGCTTCAACCCGGTGAAAATCCTGGTGGAAAAAGAGCACGTTCGCGCCGTTCCGGGCGGCACGGGCGAGGCCAAGACGCTCGGCAACTATGCCGCCAGCCTATTGGCGGGGCAGAAGGCCCACGATGCCGGCTTCACCCAGGTGCTCTGGCTGGACGGCGTGGAGCGCAAGTATATCGAAGAAGTGGGCTCCATGAACATTTTCTTTGTCATTGGCGGCGAGATCGTTTCTCCGGCCCTCCAGGGCAGCATTCTGCCCGGCATCACCCGCGACACGGTCCTGCAGCTCGGGCGCGTGTGGGGGCTGAAGGTGTCCGAACGGCGCATCAGCATCGACGACGTGCTGAAGGCGCAGGAAACCGGAAAACTCCAAGAGGTCTTCGGCTCGGGCACGGCCGCGGTGATCTCACCGGTCGGCCAAATCAAGTATGCAGACCGGCTGATCACGGTGGGCGACGGCAAGGTCGGCCCGCTGGCCCAGCGTTTTTACAAGGCCATCACCGACATCCAGTACGGCCGCGCCGAAGATCCCAAGGGGTGGATCGTTCCGATCAGTTAATACGGAGGAAGATCAGGATGAGGCAGCCAACGACGCAGCCGCGGATGATTCCCCACCTGGCGGAATTCGCTGCCAAGATGGCCCGGGCGGGTTTAAACCCGCTGATCATAGACACCTTCACGCATTACTACCGCCGGCTGGTGGGCGGTGAAAGCGGCTTGATCCACGCCGCGGACATCCTTCCGATCCGGATCGGGGAAATCCCCAGGGCCGCCGATCTGGCCGGTTTCGCCGAAGGTGGACGCCGGGCGCTGAATCAGGCCGTGCGCATCGTATTGAACGGCGGCTTGGGCACGTCCATGGGGCTGGTCGGACCCAAATCCCTGCTGAACATCAAGCAGGGCATGTCGTTTCTGCAGATCATCCTGCGCCAGGCCGAGCTGTCTTCTGTGCGCATCGCGCTGATGAACAGCTTCAACACCCACACGGCAACGCTTTCGGAGATCACCAAACTCAACCCGGCCCGGCCGCCGCTTTATTTTCTGCAGCACAAATTCCCCAAGATCCTGCAGGGGGAACTGGCCCCGGCTAACTGGCCGCGCAATCGCGAGCTCGAATGGAACCCGCCCGGCCACGGGGATGTCTATGCCGCGCTCTTCGCCTCCGGGATGCTTCAGAAACTCCTGGACGAAGGAGCCCGCTATGGCTTTATCTGCAACTCGGACAATCTGGGAGCCGACATCGACGAAGCCCTGCTCGGCTATTTCGCCGAAAAGCGGCTGCCCTTCATGATGGAGGTCGCCGAAAAAACCCCTTCCGACATCAAGGGCGGGCACCTCGCCCGCCACCACAACGGCCGCCTGATTCTGCGCGAAGCGGCCCAGTGCCCCAAGGAGGAGATCGCCGCCTTCCAGGAAATTCAGCGCTACCGCTTTTTCAACACCAACAACATCTGGGTCCATCTGCAATTCCTGAAAGACCTCATCGTCAAACACGGCATCATCGATCTGCCGATGATCGTGAACCCCAAGACGCTCGACCCGCGCGACGAAAAAAGCCCACCCGTCTACCAGATCGAAACCGCCATGGGATCGGGAATCTCGCTTTTCGAGGGGGCCGCCGCGGTCAATGTCCCGCGCGCGCGCTTCCTGCCGGTAAAAACCTGCAACGATTTACTGGCCGTGCGCTCGGACTGCTTCGTCTATTCCGAACGCGAAGGGTTGAAACTCAACCCCGTGCGCAGGGCGGCTGGCAAAAGCGAATCCATCAAGATCAAGCTTGATCCGAAGTATTACGGAAAATTCGACCTACTGGAAGATCGCTTCCGGGAGGGTACGCCCTCCCTGGTGGACTGCGATGCGCTCACCATCAGCGGCGACGTGCGCTTCGAGCGGGACGTGGTGATCCGCGGCACGGTCGCCGTCACCAACCCCGACAGCCGGCCGGCCGTCATCAAGGCGGGAACGGTCATCGACCGGGACCTCGTGCTGTAGCCATTGCCCGACAACCCAGCAAGAAGGGGAGGGAAAAATCCTTCGCCCTATTCGCGCTTGCGGGTGAGATACTTGACGGTGACCCTTTCGTTCGATCCCGAGGCGACCTTGAGGGAGGCGGGCTGGATGGCGAGCGGCACTTCGATCACGCCCACGCCTTCTCTGAGTCGATCCAGCTGGACTTTTTCGGTATAGATGGTCTGGAGGCTTTCCAGGCTGCGCTTGCCGCCGGCGATCTCGACCCGGGACGGATCCACGGTGGCCTCGGCCAGTATCAGGTTCTCCGACAGCCGTCCGGCCCAGTCGACCTGCACCGGCAGATCCTTCCTCACCGTGACGTCCAGGTCCACGACGATATTCTGAGGGTTGACATTCTTCAGCACCAGGCCGGGAGGGAGGCTGATGTTGCTGGCGGTGATCGCAAAGTCGTTCTGGCCGGCGGCGGCCGTGCTCAGGTCCAGTTTCACCCGCACCTGATCCGGCCGGGTGGACTTGACCAACGTGCCCGAACCGGACAGGTTCACGCGCACGGCGTTCACCGAGGCGTGCACGATCTCCATGTTGGCATCGCGGTTCTGGTATTCGATCGGCACATCGAAGGTGACCAGGGTCTCCAGGCCGCGGGAGATGCTGAACCAGAACCCGGTGATGAAAAGCAGCGACACCAAGGCCGCGGTGGTGACCTCCATGCGTTCTTTTTTCGCCGGGAGGCTCTGCTCGTCGGCAACTCCGAGATGATCTTCGACTTTCTCGACCAGCTGGCGCGGACTGCTAATTGCCTGCAGCCGCACGCCCTCGGCCACACTCACCTCGCCCCGCTGCTCGGAAACGACGATCACCAGTGCATCGGTGGCCTCCGAAAGACCGAGTGCAGCCCGATGCCGGGTGCCGAGGTAGGATGGCAGGTCCTCCCGTCGCGACAGGGGCAAAATGGCCCCCACCCGGGCGATGCGGTCGCCTTCGATGACAGCTGCCCCGTCGTGGACCGGATTGTCCGGATAGAAGACGCTCAGGATCATCTCGCGGGAGATATCCCCGTTCCAGGCGATGCCGCTCTGGATCATCTCCTGCACGTCCTCCTCCCCGGGGATGACAAGCAGGGCGCCGTGTCTGCGGCGAGCCAGCTCGAAAGCGCTTTCGGCGATGATGTCGATGGGGGCGATACGGGTCTTGGAGGTAAACCCCCAGAGAATGGTCCTGAAATTCCGCGCCTGGAGCACGCTGCGGATTTCGTTCCGAAAGACCACGACGATGATAAGGGCCGCCACGGCCACAATGCCCTGGACCACCCAGCTGGTTACGATCAGGCCCATGTAATAGGCCAGCTGCTGGAAGAACCACAGCATGGTCAGGCCGATGAGGACGCGGAAAACATAGGTGCCGCGGAAGAGGACGTAAAAGCGGAACAAAATGTAGCTGTTCAACCCGATGTCGACGACATCCTGCCAGCGGAAACCCGATATGAATTGGAGCACTTTTTCCATTGATCAATCGTTCCGAAATCCTCGAGTGAGCCTAATCCGTAACGCTGAAGCGCAGATTTTTTAAAAGGCGGCCCCTGGCATCGATGATTTCCACCCGCCAGGGGCCCTTGTCGGCTTCCCGCAGCTGAATACTGCTGAACGTGCTCCAGCGCGGATGCTTGACGGATAGCCGGATCCGGGCGCTGGGCTTGTCTCGAAAGAACCAGTGGTGAAAGACGAACGTGTCCTCCGAAATCTGGTCAAAGAGGGTATAGCAATAGACCTTGCCGGCGGAGATGGAAAAGGCGATGGCTGGATTCGAGGGAATTCCATCCTTCACGTCCTCGCAGACCAGCGCTTGGACCAATGTTAGTTTGCCGGCGCCTGAATTCGCCCCGCCCCGTGGAGGCGCCTGAGCCTGCGCCGTCCAGGCTCCAGTGAAAGCGACCAACCACCATAATCCTAAAATCAAGCAGGATTTTCGAGCCAATGTATTCCTCCAGCCCACTCGGGCGCGGAGCGCCTTTCCGGTTGCCGCTGGGCGCGGTTTTCAATCCACGTTTCCTTTTTTCAGCTTAGCGTCCTTTTTTGATTTTGCAAGAGAAAATCCCCTGTTAGTGCTTTTTTCCATTAGATTTTTAAGCTAAGCTGATTCAGACATGAACAAATGTCGGCTTAGGTTCAACCGATCGGAGATCATGATGCAGCATTCCGACGCACTCATCCAGGATCCGGCGCCCGGCAGCAAAAGAGTCTATTTCTGCGGGGACAGCATCCTCTTCACGCTGACCGTGCCGGGTGGATTGAAAGGCTCGGCATGGGTCCGCACCAACATCGGCCACGCCGGCACCACCCGCGCCGAAATCATCCGCAGCGTCCATTTTCACGAAACCCCTCTGGGCCGGGACTGGTTCGACACCCCCATGCGGCGGGTCGCCGAAAACCGCTTTGAGGCCAGACTGGCGATGTGCGAGGTCGGCCATTTCGAAGCCAAATGCTTCTTCCTGAAGCAGGGCGAGTCCGACCCCCTTTGGCCACCCGGCGTCAACTCGGCGGTAAATGTGGAACCGGCGGAGTCCTGCTGCGCCAACGTCATCTACAACGCCTTCGTGCGCCAGTTCGGGCCGAACAAGGCCGGGGCCAACCTCCTGCCGCCGCCCGGCGAGGCGTGCCTGCAGGTGCTCGACGCCGCCCGCTATACCGTGATTCCGCCTTCCGGGACGTTTCGCGACCTCATCGCCGAGCTCGACTTCATCGTCGGCGAGCTCGGCTGCCGCATCCTCATGCTGCTGCCGATCCACCCCACGCCCACCACCTACGGGCGGATGGGGCGTTTCGGCAGCCCCTATGCCGCTCTTAGTTTCCGCGGAGTCGATCCGGCTCTCGCCGTCTTCGACCCCAAGGCAACACCGATGGAACAATTCATCGAGCTGGTGGACGCCGTGCACCTGCGCAACGCTCGGATTTTTCTGGATATCGCCATCAATCACACCGGCTGGGCCGCCAACCTGCACGTGAACCACCCGGAGTGGCTCGTGCGCACGCCCGAAGGACGCATTGAGGTGCCGGGCGCCTGGGGGGTGCAGTGGGAGGATCTCACCAAGCTCGACTATCGCCACGAGGGGCTTTGGCAGTTCATGGCGGAGGTTTTCCTCACCTGGTGCCGCCGCGGGGTGGACGGCT
>CAZNAX010000108.1:0-11191 GCA_964570965.1 uncultured Desulfatibacillum sp. | reverse complement strand
AACCTCAACCAGCAACTATTTAAATCCAAGCACTTACAGGTAAGTTACTTGGAAGATCCCAATTCGAAGATCAAGCCGAACGGCTTCGTATCGCTCGCGCAGCAGGTGGCGTCAGATTTGCGCCAGATGCGACGGCCTCGATGTCCCGAAGATCGAGTACGACGATGACTACGACCCTCTGACCCAATAAAATTACTTCAAGACCGCGGTTCCTCAGCCGATAATAACCCCATGGGGGAACTGGTCCAATTTCCAAACTGCAGGCCGATTTCACCGGAGGCTTGCCGGCGGATCTCGCAGCTGACGGAGAAAGCCTCCTATTGGGTTAGGCGTTGGTCCGACATGCATAACAGGCTCTGCGAAGCAGACCCAAGAGAAACGGACGAGGTGCTTGTGGAGGGCGCCTTGCTGTATCTGGATGGTTGGCTTCACGACCGCAACCGCGCCGCGATCAAGGCGCGGGGTTTTTAGGGTCGGATTTGTAGCTCGGAGGGGGGACAGGCGCTCGCGGAACCGGCCGAGGGTGAGGTATTTCCAGATTACCGGTGCTTTTTTACAAACGGAAAAACGTTTGCCTCCCTAGTTCGTTTCGTTGCTCCATTATTTCTTGGCAGCCTTCCCCGGTTTGTATTTTTCCTTGGGGTATTGTTTTAGATGTTCGGCATGGTGCTCATAGGGTTTGTCCGTGTCCAGGTCCAGGTTCACGGATGCTCCCAAATTGGGCTGCAGGTCAAGCGGGAGAGACGCACCGACTGCCCAGCCGTCGCCCTTCAAGTAAAAATAAACTCCTCTGCTGGCATCGTGATACACGTCGCAGTTGGGGTAATATCGGTACTGATGCTTGGCGCGGTAACCGTGCGCCGGTGCATGCGGTGGCGGGCCGCCTTTCTTCTGGGAATAGAGACCGGCGTTGCTTTGCGGCTTGGAATTGTCGCCCCACTGAATCGAAATGGCGCCGCTGGCAAGGGCGGTGCCGGCAAAGAGCACAACCAGCCCGGCGATCGCCAGAAAAAACGCGCATCGTTTCATACCCCTCTCCCCTGCTTCCATCGGCGTCCCCTCGGATCGGAATCGGCATTTTTCCCTGAAACTTTAACACCGCGAGCGTTTTCCCGCAATGCCGATTCCGGATTCAAGTTATTCCAGGTTCCGGGCGATGAAACAGATCAAAGGGGATGAAATGGAAATCCTTATTGGAAAAATTTTCTTTTTGATCAGCTCGGTGTGGGCGGTCGTGGTGCTCTTTCGGATTGCCGCCAGCCTGCTGGCGCACCGCAGGCACGCGCATCGCAGCCCCGGCTACCCGCCGCCAGTCCAAACGATTTATTCCGAAAAGCCGAAGCGGGTTCATTCCTAAAGTTTTCATTCGCCTCAGTCGATATTGCGTCCATGGGAGAACTCATCCGATTTCCAAACTGCAGAGAGCTTGACATAGAGGCATGCCGGCGGATCTCAGAGCGGACCCGGAAGGCGTCCTACTGGGTGAGACGCTGGTCAGAAATCCATAAACGCCTCGACGAAAAAAAATCCAATGATGTGAACGAGGCGCTTTTGGAGGATTCCGCGCGTTATCTGGACGGCTGGCTCTACGACCGCAACCGCTCGGCGATCAAGGCGCGAGGGTTTTAAATTAAAATTCGAGCAGGTTGGAGGGGGGGATAGGCGGCCGCGGAGCAGGGCGGGGGTGGGATGTTCCTCCTGCTCGGCGGCCGCCGCAAATCCGCCTGCGGCGTAGCGCTCCAACCCATTTCCACGTTTCCGTCTCAGCCAATCAGCCGGGCGGATTCCAAGGCGCTTCCCTTTTCCAAATCCCGCAGATTATAGTAGCTTGCCAAGCTGCGGCCAGAAGCTATTCCTGCCGCTTTTTTGCACTTGACTCCGACATCGATGATTCAGTTCGGCACGATCCCAACGCGGAGGCACGGTCTTTCTGCGGCGGGTTACATGAGCCTGCCCTGGTTAATCGCTTACCGTTTTCTGAGCAGATTTTTCGATAGATCTTGCAATTTCCGGAAATACAGTGTTCAAATACGGGAAGGTCGGGAGCCTTTTGATCGCGCATCTGTCTAATTTTTTTAGATATCGGATGGCGGTGAAAAAAGGCAATCATCTGGGGGGCAATGGCGCGGATAATGCTTGCCCATTTATAGAAAGATCAATGTGTTGCTAACTAAAGAGCGGAAAGGTTTCAAAAGTGGCCATGAGCTCTATCCGGAAACTGGAAGCGATGAAATCGGAACAAGATGAGGAAGAAAATGCTGAGCGGCGAATCGGAATCGAGCGGCGTCAATTTTCTTATTCGGCCCATATTCCCGAGAGACGAACCGGGCAGAAAAGGCGCAAGCCAGCTGAACCCTCCAATACTCCCGATGACCCGAGGGCTCAGGCAATCGACGAATAATCGCCTCGGTTTTAAACTCTAGCAGTACGTATCAACCCGCATGGCACGCGGCCTGAGGTAGACTCCCCCATCCGATCCGAGATAACGGTCATACCCCGGTAGCATGCTTTGCGCTGATCTGCCAAATCGAAAGCGCCCGGCATCAAGGGGGCCCTCATCAGGCTTGCAGGGCAGTGCGGCAGCATTTCTCACAGCCCCGATCGGTTTGCCGCCGGCGGACAGCCTGGGGCGAGCCACTGCAGCGAGATTCTGTCCAACGGGTAAATCGGCCCACATCGATCCCATCTCTAAAACCATCCTCATTTTGAAGCTGAAAGTCCGTCCGGGTTATTTCATTACATTCAAAGTCAGGCGGCTCGGGTCGACCTCTCTTTTAGCAAAAAGGAAGCCAAGGCTGTCTGCATGAATATATGGTTTTAAATCAATTAGATAAGATTTGGCAGGAGGAATGCTGGATCGAATCGGGATGGAATACGGTCTATTTCTGTGAAAAAATTTTCCATTCCTTTTTGGCAATCAGACATACCAGGTTGGCCGTCAGGAAGGCCATCACTGCGGCAAGATGAAACAGATCCAGTGCGATGATGCAGCCATCCGAAAGATGCACATAGGGGAAGTTTTTAATGACGATCAACCCGCCGGAAAAGACGATGGCGGTCAGAAGCGCGGCACGCACCCACCCGCTGGCGCTGAGTCTGGCCTGTCGCCGCCTTGAGAGGATGAAGTCGAGAGCGACATAAGACGCCAGGCCCAGCAATACCACCGCTCCGATGTAGTGGATGTTGCGGGTGATGTAAAAATCCGCCAGCCAACCCAATCCCGGAATGTCGCTCATATAGTAGCGGTTGTAGATCGGCATCTGCCCGAATCCGGTCAGCGCCATGAAAAACAAGGTCAATGGGTAAAGGGTCTTGACGGGCTGCCAAAGGGCCACTCCGCGCGGTTTTTCTTCAAACATTCTAAAATTCCTTCCTGCGGCCGTGCTATTTTGCCCGACGTCTGGTTTTCAGAAACTGAGCGGCCGCTGCGGCGATACCGGCCACCGGTGCGATGACCATCGCCGTCGCCAGGTTGTTGGCATCCGCCATGGCATCGTGAACCGGGTCGAGGTGGGGGACGCCGTCGCCTTTGGGGATGGCCCGGTTGAGTTCCTCAAACGGCACGGGCGAGACGTAAAGCGTGCTGGTCCCGCCGTTCTCGGTTTCGCCGTAGATATATCCGCCGATCTCTTTGGCGATGGCGTGCGCCTGGGCGATGATGTCCTTGCGGGGGCCGATGGTTTGTACGCCTTCCGGGCAGGCGTCGATGCAGGCCGGCTGTTCGCCGCGGGCGATGCGGTCGTAGCAGCGGTCGCACTTATACATGACGCCGTTTCCGGCCAGCGAGGGCAGAAGTTTCAGATACAGCCCTACGCCGGTCTGACGCTGGGGGATGTCCCAGGGGCAGACGTTCTTGCACTTGGAGCCGCCGAGGCAGATGTCCGCATCGATCCGCGAAATCCCGTTTTCCAGCTGTTTGGCCGAGCCCCACGGGCAGAGCTTGACGCAGGGCGGGTTCACGCAGTGCATGCAGCGCCGGGGGAGGGTGAGCTCGGTGTCCTCGCCGTTTAATTTCACGGTGGTGTGCTGGATGAACAACCAGTTGTATGGCGTGAGGCGGTCGGAGACATCCCGCTTTTCGGACCAGTCGGAGACTTTCACCCGGGGCGGGTACATTTTAGGAAACGGCTTGGCGGGTTCGGGGAATTTGGCAGCGTTGGCTTCACGGCAGGCCTCCACACAAGCCTCGCAGCCGATGCATTTACGGATGTCGATAAGCGTTGCCAGGTAGCCGCGGTCGTCGGCTGCCGCCAGCGCATGGGCTCCGGGCACCGCCGACGCCGCAGCTGCGGCTGCTGCGCCGAGGCCGCTCTTTAAAAACATGCGACGCGAAATCGATGCGCTCACGAAAACCTCCTGAAAATTCGAACCTGAGCTGAACCCGGTTCGGAGATATGCCTTCGTCCGGCAAGGACCCGGAGGCCATCCCGGGCGCGGCCCGTACCCATTATTAATTGGGGTCATTTCGATCTGCCGCGGAGTTTCTGCAAGACTTATTCCATGCTTGCCGGCTTCAGCGGAATTCCCCATTTCCGCATATACTTCCAGACCGCCGTGCGGCTGATTCCCAGTCGCCGCGCGGCTTCGGCCTTGTTCCAGCCGCAGGCGCGGAGAAGGCTTCTCAGGTTCTCCGGCTTCAAGGGCTGGACCGGGACCGGCGCCACGCTTGAAGGGCGGCTGGAATCGAACCGGGCCGGACCCGGACGCCGCAGTTCCAGCGGCAGGTGCTCAAGCTCGATGCGGCCCGCCCGGCACAAGACAAAGGCGTGCTCGACCGCATTTTCCAGCTCGCGTACGTTGCCCGGCCAGGCGTAGTCCATGAAGGTCCGTAGGACGGGCTCCGCCAGGCCGGCGATCTCCCGTTGGGTGCGTTGATTCAGCCGGGCGACGAAGTGGCTGGCGAGCAGCGGGATGTCTGCGCGGCGCTCCCGCAGCGCCGGCAGAGGAATCGGGAACACCTTGAGCCGATAGTAGAGGTCCTCGCGGAAACGCCCATGCCGGACACGGGCCAACAGGTCCTGGTGGGTAGCGGCCAGGATCCGGATATCCACCTTGCGGCGGGAGGATTCCCCGATGCGCTCAATTTCGCGCTCCTGCAGCACGCGCAGGAGCTTGACCTGAATGAACGGATTGAGTTCGCCGATCTCGTCCAAAAAAACGGTGCCGCCGTCGGCCTCCTCGAAGCGGCCCTTGCGGTCGCGCACAGCGCCGGTAAAGGACCCGCGAACGTGTCCGAACAACTCGCTTTCCAGAAGCGATTCCGGCAGCGCCGCACAGTTCACCGTCACCAGGGGTTTCATTGAGCGGGTGCTGAGGTGGTGAATGGCACCGGCCACGAGCTCTTTGCCGGTCCCGCTTTCCCCTTGAATCAGAACGGCCGCGTCGCTGGCCCCGGCGGCGGCAATGGCCGCGAACACGTCTTGCATGGCGCGGCTTTTCCCGACCAGGTTGCCGAAGGTGACCCTCTCTCCCAGGCGGCGGGCGGCGTCCTCGGCCCTGCGGCGCGCATCAGCCAGTTCGCTCAAGTCGGTGAGGGTCTCGACTACGCCGATGACCCGGCCGCGTTCATCGCGCACCACGCGGGCGTTTTTGATCACCGGCACATCGAAGCCGTCGCGGTGCCGCAAGTGGCACTCCTTGGCCTCGGTTTTCCCGCGCCGGATGAGGCCGCATTCTTTCAATCCGGTCGGACAGACCTTGTTGACACAGCGGCTGAACTGCAGGATGTCGCAGGTCTGTCCGATTGCCTCGGCCGTCGCATAGCCGCTGATTTTTTCCATGGCCGGGTTCCAGGAGGTGATGCGGCCGCTGCGGTCCAGAGTGAAAACGCCCTCGGCCATGCAGTCGATGATTTGCTGCACCAGCCGGCGGTTCAGCTTCTTTTGAATGGTCGCGGGCATGTCCGATCCAGGTCGTTTGGTAACGTTACCATAACGTTATCGTAACGTTACTGGCACCCTACTGCATCGCACCTGCGCCGTCAAGCATGCGGGTACCGGCCGGCGGGCGAGGACTCGCCCAAGATCTTTCTCTCCGGGATTGACGCGTATCGCGGCATCGGCTAATTTTCTATCAGCCGGCGCCATCGATCGCCCGCCGTCCGGCGGGCGGGGGCTCCGCCAGAACCACGGACAAGGAACAGTTGGTGTTCGAGGCGGTCGATGACCCCTGCGCAATCAAACTGCGCGCCATGAACCTGACGCAGCAGCCTTGGCAGTCGTGCCGGCCACCCACCATCGAGGCCGTTGTGCCGGAACATTGGCCGAAGCCCGAAGGTTGCGATTGAAATGGTTTCAGCAGCCCGCCTTGCACTCGGCGGGTCACGTGGTGAGGCATGCAAGCAGAGAGGATCGATGCGTCACAACCTCCAGAAGAGGTGGAGCCCGCCGAGGGCTGCATCAAGGTCTCCGGCGGCCGTTTGCATTACCTGGACTGGGGAGGCAACGGGCCCCCAGCTCATTTCATGCACGGAAACGGGTTTTGTGCGGGGACTTACGCGCCGTTCATCCGCCATCTGGTTCCCGATCTGCGTGTCATCGCCAGCGATGTGCGCGGCCACGGCGGATCGAATTTCGTCGGCATTGAACCCGTCCGCAGCTGGAGGATTTTTGCGGAGGACCTGCGGGCCGTCGTCATGGCCACAGGCCGGCCGCCGGTCATCGGAATGGGCCACTCACTGGGTGCCGTCGCCACCTGCATCGCCGCCGCTGCGTTTCCGGACCTTTTCCGCGCCATCGTGATGGTGGACCCGGTGTTCCTCATGCCGCGCCGGCTGGCGCTGATCGGCAGCATGCGGTGGCTCGGGTTGGCGGGGCGCCTGCCGCGCGCTCGCGCCGCCCGCCGGCGCAGGAAAACCTTCCGGAGCAAGGCGGAAGCGCTCAGGCTGTTCCTGTCCGGACGGGGGATATTCAAGACCTGGTCGTCCGAGTTCGTGGAGGCCTATTTGGAATGCGGGCTTATTGAGAAAGAGCCACATTCCACGGTGTTGACCTGCGATCCTGAACTCGAAGCCCAGATCTTTGAGTCCATTCCCTTAAATGTGTGGAGCTACGTCCGGCGGGTCGGCTGTCCGCTGCTGGCCATCCGTGGAAAACAATCGGATGTTTTTATGGCCGAGGCTGCCGATCGTTTGCAGCGCGTCGCACCCGGCTCCCAGGTGGTTACGATTGACGGCACCGGCCATTTCCCGACGATGGAGAAGCCGGGTGAATGCGCGCAGGCGATATTGGAATTCCTGCAGAGGCGAATTTTGTAGAAAACAAAAGCGCGGAATCCCGAGGAAACCGCGCTTTTTCTAAACGATTGGACGAGATACGCAGGGATCATCCCTCCACTTGCTGAATCCCCTCCAGGACCCAGAAGGCTACGGAATTGCCCGTTTCGCGGCTGAAATGCCAGATTTCGCGAACCTGCCGGCTCAACTCGGTCTGATTTTCCCGCATCATCACATCATACAGCACCGATGCCACGGTTTGGCCGTCGATCTCCCGCACTTCCAGAATCTTGGGGTTGATCAGCAGCAGTTCGGTCTTGGCGGGTGTGGGGTCCTCCTGAAGCTGGCGCTGAATTTCCTCAAAGACCGCCGGGGCGGTGAACTGCCGGATGTCATCCAGGTCGCGTTTGTCCCAGGACGACTGCAGGCGGGTATATATGGCTTTAGCCCCTTTCAGGAATTCGTCCGAGTTGAATCCGGGCGGGATGGAAGGCTGCGCAGCCTCATCGTTTCTCCTGTCCAGCCTAGGATCGACCCCTGAGCTTCCCCAGCCCTGGGTGGGCCCCCGGTCAAAGTCCAGGGACCCGCCGGTGGAGGGAGCTGCGGCGGCCATCCGTCTGGCGCGCAGAACGCGCATGAGCAAAAAGAGCCCGCCGCCGATGAGCGCGATGTCCAGCAGCCCGATTCCGCCGGCACCATGCATGCCGCCGCCGAACAGCAGCGAGCCGATCAGCGAGCCCGCCACCAGACCGCCCAGCATACCTCCCCAGCGCCCCATTCCAGAGGCCGCTCCGGGCATTTGCGGAGTCGTCCGGCCGGGGCCCATCTGCGGCGAGGTGGGACTCGTTGATGGAGCCGGTGCACTGCGCTGATAGCTCGGCCGGCTGCCGAAGGATTTGCCTCCGCCCAGCCGGGCCGCTTCGGCGGCTTCCTCCATCAGGTAGAAAACCGCCAGAACGAGAATAAAAAGCCCGGCCAATGAAACCCATTTGGTCTTTGTCATGCGTCCGCCTTCATCCTTGGATAACGATATTCTTGTTATAATGCGTTAACTTAACAATTCTTCAGGGGCGCGTCAAGGGCAGCCCCGCGTCCGAGCAACGCGACCAAGCGCTCGATGATCTGTTCCGCCACGGCCGGCTTGGGCATCAGCGGCAGCGACTGAACCCCGCCGGCAGCATCCAGCAACGCCACGCGGTTGGTGTCCACTTCGAAACCGCTGTCGGCGGCCGAGACGTCGTTGGCGACGATCAGGTCCAATTTTTTGCGGGCCAGCTTTTCCCGGGCGTTGTCCAGCACGTCGCGGGTTTCCGCGGCAAAACCGATGACCGCTTGAAGCCGTCCGCCGGAGCTGCGCTGCTCGGCCACCGCGGACAGAATATCCGGTGTCCGAACCAGGTTCAGAACCAAGCGGCCATCGCGCTTCTTGATTTTCTGCGGAGCCGCCGCCTCCGGCCGGTAGTCGGCCACGGCAGCGGCCATGACCAGCGCATCCGCGCCGCCGATGGCCTCGAGAACGGCGCGTTCCATATCCGCGCAGGACTCCACCGCCACGCCCGTTACGCCGTAAGGAAGCTCCAATGCCGACGGCCCGTGGATCAAGGTCACGGCAGCCCCGCGGTCCCTGGCTGCGACGGCCAGGGCGAAGCCCATCTTGCCGCTACTGCGGTTTCCGACAAAACGCACGGGGTCGAAGGCCTCGCGCGTTCCGCCGGCGGTGACGATCACCGCAGTGCCCGCCAGACCGCCGCTGCGGCCGAGAACCCAGCGCGCGGCATCCATGACGACCGCCGGCTCGGACATGCGCCCGTAGCCGTGGGCGCCGGATGCGAGCCGGCCCGATTCGGGGCCCACAGTGAAAAACCCGCGGCCCAGCAGGATCTCCATGTTCGCCCGCGTCACGGGGTTTCCCCACATGCCGGACTCCATCGCCGGCGCCAGCAACAGGGGCGACCGGCAGGCCAGCGCCGTCGTGGTCAGCATGTTATCGGCCAGACCGCAGGCCAGCTTGGCAATCGTGTTGGCGGTGGCCGGAGCGATGATCATCAGGTCCGCCCGTTTGCCCAAGGAGACGTGGCCGATATCGGTTTCCTGCAGAAGGGAAAACATGTCCAACGCCACCGGCCGCTGGGTGAGCGCCTGAAACGTGAGCGGCCGCACAAATTCGGTGGCGGCAGCGGTCATGACCACATCCACCAGCGCTCCGGCCTGGACCAGCCGGCTGGCTAGGTCGGCGGATTTGAATGCGGCAATTCCGCCGCTGACGCCCATCACGACGTGTTTGCCCTCCAGCAGCGGAACCCGAGTGTCCATGGTCATTCCTCGCGATTCAGGTGGTAAATCAAGCGCAGCCCTTCCAAGGTTAGCATCGGATCGACCGTTTCGATGACGGTCGTCTGCTCCGCCAGGATGGGCGCCATGCCTCCGGTGGCGATCACCTTGGCCCGTCCGCCGAGCTCCGCACGGATGTGCGCCACCAGCCCTTCGATCAATCCCACATAGCCCAACACGAGTCCGGATTGCATCGCATGCACCGTGTTGCGGCCGATCGCCGCCGGCGGTGCGGTCATTTCGATTCGCGGCAGCTTGGCGGTCTTGCTGAACAGCGCCTCCGCGGCAATGCCTAAGCCGGGGGCGATGGCTCCACCGAGGTAGTCGCCCTCCCCTGAGATGGCATCGAAGGTGGTGGCCGTTCCGAAATCAACGACAATGCACGGACACCCGTGCAGCGTCCGCGCGCCGAGCGCATTCAGGATCCGGTCGGCTCCTGCCTCGGCCGGATAGTCGATGAGGATCTTGACCCCGGTTTTTAGCTGGTGGGTGACCACCAGCGGATCGTGCCCGAGGTAGCGGCGGCTCAAGTCCACGAAAACGGTGGTGATCGGAGGCACGACGCTGGACAGGGCCACGCCGCTAATCTGCGACCAGTCGAGCTTGCCATACTCGAAGAGATTGCGCAGGAGCATGGCGTACTCATCCGGCTGCTTGGCCCGATCCGTTGCCACCCGCCAGTGAACGATCCATTTCCCATCCGCATGGAGGCCGAACGAGGTGTTGGTATTGTTGACGTTCATGGCCAGCAGCATGGAATTCCTCCCCTGCATTCGAAGTTAAACCGCCGCCGTTGGAATCGCGGTCATGATGCCAGCCGATCTTACCAGATTAAGGTTTGCGGGGTAAGCTTAATTTTCTTGAATCTCTAATTGGATGGACGTCCCGCGGCCTGGCCTTCGCCGGCGCCGGTCAGCAATGCCGCTGCGGCGATCGCGGGCCAGAAAGGTATGTATTTGGCGGCGATCCCATCGGGTGCGCCGGCGATCGAACGGAACGACTTTGGACCGGCGCTCGTTCCCCGGGACATCCGAAGCTCCCGCCGCGGGTTCCCCGATGTCGGAAAGTGCCGGGGAGCCTGCTTCGTAAGGAGACCTGAAATAAAACAAGTCGATGAAATCCGCTCGGAGCGAAACGACCAGATGTTGGATTCGATTCAGCATCCCCAGCAGATGAAGTTTCTGAGCGTTGAACCGGGGGTCGGGAGACAGAGCCATGCCGGAGGCGACGGATTTCGCCTCTTTAAGATGCGCGATGATCCGGAAGAACTTTTCGGTTGACATGCCGTCGTTCATTCCTCCAGGCTGGAGTTCCCAGTCCGCATAGTCTTTAACCGCAAACAAGCCCCAATGCAAGAGCGGCGGCCAGACCGACGCCGAAGAGGGAGCCAAGCATCATCAGGTCGCAGGCTTTCTTGATATCCTCGATCCGAACGTCTGCGAAGCGTAAGCCGATATAGGGCTTCGTGACCAGGATGCCAGCGTAGGTATTGGGGCCGTTCAGCTTGACTCGCAAGGCTCCGGCAAAAGCGGCTTCCGGCCGGCCGGCGTTGGGGCTCGTGTGGTTGCGGCCTTCGAACCAGGCCGTCTTCAGCGAGCGGATCCCGGAGCGGGAAAGGATCTGAGCGGCGAGCGCAATGAGGGGCAC
>CAZNAX010000107.1:0-11200 GCA_964570965.1 uncultured Desulfatibacillum sp. | reverse complement strand
CAATCTTTTAGGATTTTCGTATTTTTGATGGTGTTGTTCATGTCATCGCAAACAAAGCGCTCTCCATAAGAGTGCGGGCGTTCTGCTATTCGAGAGGAAGCCGGGCGGGTCGGGCTTTATGCGGAACCGCTTCTATGCTTCAATTCTGACGGGTCTTCCGGGATAGGCCCGGGCGATCATCCGGGCCGCTTCTTCCTTGTCGCAGCAGCCGTATTCATCGCTCGTTCCCCAGATGACGATGGCGCCGTCCTCCTCGAAGCGGGAAAAAGCACCTCCCAAGGGCTCGACCCGCGCATGAATAAAGCCAAGATCTTTCAGCTCAGCCTGGGTGTTGCGCAGGATTTCGCGGTGCCAGCCGTCCCCCGAGCGCAGGCAGACCGTGCCGGCGAAGCCGCCGCCGTTGAGCACGACCAGCAGGATCTTGCCGCGGTAGCCCTCGGGCAGCTCGACTTCGGCCACCCACCGCGAGCTGTCCGCTCCATGCGCCAGAAGGCCGCTCAGCGCGATCGCCCGGCGCGACAGGCGCCGGGCTTCGCCTATCCTCCCGGCCGCGTGCAGCCGAACGGCATGGGATTGATGCGCGCCGATCATCGCGGTCACTTGGACCGGATCGAACGTGCCCCGGCCGTCGCGTAAAAAATGCACGGCGGCCTCAAGCCGCATCTTGAAAAGAAGCCGGGTGACGTCGATTTTGCGCTTGCCGATCGGTTCAGGTCTGGGTTTCATGCTGAGATAGTTGCGACCTTAGCATAATGATCGATCGGGTTCATGCGAAATCCGAGGGACCGGCGGCGGCGGTCGACCTGGTTGACGCACCTGCGGCCTTGGGGTAAGGTCTTGGCCGATTGGCACTCGGGGAGGCGCGCGGTGAAAGTAGTCAGCATTCAACTGGAGATGGCCGACAAACCGAAATCGCAAAATGTGGAACACACGCTGTCCATGATCGATCGGGTGCACGAGGCCGACCTCATTCTTCTGCCGGAGATTTGGACCTGCGGCTTCTTCTGCTTCGACCGTTACGCGGCCGACAGCGAGCCGCTGGACGGGCCGACCGTGGCCGCCTTCCGGCAGAAGGCGCGGGAGCGAGGTTGCCATCTCGTCATGGGCAGCCTGGTGGAACGAGACGGCGACGGCCTGTTTAACACGACCGTCTTCATCGGCCCCGACGGCGAAATCATCGCCCGCTACCGCAAGATCCACCTGTTCGGGTACCAGTCGGATGAAACCAAACTCCTGACACCCGGCAGGGAGGTCGTCGTGGCCGACACGCCCTGGGGCCGGACCGGGTTTTCCACCTGCTACGACTTGCGCTTTCCCGAGCTGTTCCGGCGCATGGTGGACGACGGTGCGGAAATCTTTCTCATCCCCTCCGCATGGCCGTCGGCGCGCATCGAGGCCTGGCGGCTCTTCAACCGCGCCCGGGCGCATGAAAACCTCGCCTTTCTGGTCTCCTGCAACTGCGCCGGCGAAAATGCCGGCCAGCATTACGGCGGCCACAGCATGGTCGTGGATCCCTGGGGGAGGGTGCTGGCCGAAGGCGGCGACGAAGGAGGCATCGTCACGGCCGAAATCGATACGCATGAAGCCGCCCGAGCGCGCGCCGAGTTTCCGGCCCTGGCCGACCGGGTCTTTCGCTGAAGCGCATCGATTGCGGATACCGGGTGCGCGATGCTGGCTAAAAACCTTTTTTTCGCAACCTCCGCGGAAGTTGATTTTAAAATCCCCCTGGCCCCCTTTGTCAAAGGGGGAAAAAGAAGGATGATCCTTATAGCCCTTCAGTCTTCAGTCTGAACGCCTGAGTCGTTACAACAAATGAAACCTGAAGAAACCCCGCTCGCAAAAGCGCGCCGTGAAACTGCGGCCGGTGTTTTATATGCCGGCGGCGCATTTCTGATCTGGGGCCTGAGCCCGATCTACTGGAAGGCCATGCAGCAGGTTCCGGCCCTGGAGATCGTCACCCATCGCGTGGTGTGGTCGTTTCTCTTCCTGGTGGCGCTCACGCTGGTTCAGCGCCGCTGGGGCGAGTTCAAGCACGTATTGAAAACCCCGCGCACCCTGCTGATCCTTGCGCTGACCACGCTGCTGGTGAGTTGCAACTGGCTGCTTTACATTTGGGCCGTCAACGCCGGCTACATGCTGCAGGCCAGCCTCGGTTATTACATCAACCCTCTGGTAAATGTGCTGCTCGGCATGGTGTTCCTGAAGGAGCGCTTGCGGCGGCCCCAGGCGCTGGCCGTGATGCTGGCCTGTGCGGCCGTCATCTTCCGAACGGTTTCCCACGGCGAGTTGCCCTGGATTGCGTTGACGCTCGGGTTGACGTTCGGGCTTTACGGGTTGATCCGCAAGGTTGCCCCGGTGAGCTCTCTCGTCGGCCTCACCATCGAAACCTTGCTGTTGACAATCCCCGGCATCGTCTATCTGGTCTTCCTCGAAGCCCAGGCGACCGGGGCCTTGTTTCGCGCCAGTCGGCCGCTGGATCTTCTGCTGATCGGCACCGGCGTGTTCACGGCGGTCCCGCTGCTGTTCTTCAACCTTGGCGCCCGGCGGATCAATCTCTCCACGGTCGGCCTCATGCAGTACATCGCACCGAGCGGCATGTTTTTGCTGGCCGTCCTCGTCTACGGGGAGCCTTTCAGCGCGGTCCAGCTATGGACGTTCGTGCTGATCTGGGCGGCCCTGGCGATCTATTCCATCGACTCCGTGCGCACGTACCGGCGCGCGGGTTAATCCGATTGCTTTTTTCGGTCGGCTCGTGCGATGTTGAAACCCATCGACTTCAAAATCCATTACTCCCCTTTGCCGAAGGCCGAGAGCCGGCTCCAATCGATGCGGGTCGGCGGAGTCAAATGCCGTCGGCTGCCGGGTAGAACCCCATGAGCATGCGGGATCCGAGCAGTGAATTGGAACAGCGCCTCTGGAGGCTGCAGCCCGGGGATCATCTGTGCTGCCTGTATGCTTCCGAGGAAGAGCACCGGGCCCTGCTGTCGCCCTTCCTGCGGCAGGGGTTGGAGCGTCATGAAAAGGTGATTTACATCGTCGACGACCATACGGCCGGACAGATCCTGGCGTACCTGAGCGCGGACGGGGTGGAGGTCAACCCATACCTGCAGCGGGGCCAACTGACGGTCCTGAGCAGCGACCAAGCTTACATGCAGGCCGGGAGGTTCGAGCCCGAGCGCATGATGGCCCTGCTGCGCTCGGAAACGGACCGCGCCGTCGGGGAACGCTACAATGCCCTGCGGGTCACCGGTGAAATGAGCTGGGCCTTGAATGGCGGGCCCGGTTCTGAACGCATCGTCGAGTATGAGGCCAAACTGAACACCTTTTTCCCGGGCAGCCGATGCATCGCCATCTGCCAATACGACCGCCGCCGGTTCGATCCGCGCCTGCTGCTGGATGTCTTGGAGACCCACCCCCTGGCGGTGGTCGGGGCCGAGGTGTACGACAACTTCTACTACATGCCGCCTGAAGACTTCTTCGGTGCCCATCCGGTGGCCGCCAAGCTGGACAGTTGGCTGAGTCATCTGAAAGATCGCAAACGGTCCGAAACCCAGATTCGGACCCTGACCCGCAAACTGATGAAGACCCAGGAGGACGAACGGCGGATGATCTCCCGCGAGCTGCACGATCGGGTGGGTCAGGACCTGTCCGGCATCAAGATGGCGCTGGAGACGCTTTTCGATTTGCAGCCGTCCGGGGAAATCGGAATTCGAGCGAAAGTTTCGCAGTTGGCGAAGCTCCTGGACCGGGCCATCTCCACCGTCCGGGACCTGGCCTATGAGCTGCGGCCGCCGGGCCTCGACGAGATGGGTCTCGTGCAGGCCTTGTCCATGTTCTGCGACGATTTCTCCGAGAAGACCCTCATCCGAACCGACTTTCATTCGGCGGGCATCGAAAAGCTGAAGCTGGATTTCAACACGCGGATCAATCTCTACCGGATGATCCAGGAGGGGTTGAACAACATCCACAAACACGCGGAGGCGACCCGGGCGGCCGTCAAGCTGACCGCCGTTCATCCCCACATTATCCTGCGCATCGAAGACAACGGGAAGGGGTTTGACGTTGCCAAGCGCGCGCGCGAAATCGACTCCGAAAAACGGATGGGGCTTCGCAGCCTGCAGGAACGCACCGATTTGTTGGGCGGGGTCATGATCGTCGCATCCAAACCCGGGCAAGGCACCAAGATCTTGATCAAGCTGCCTTACGCGGGGTGAGACGATGGCGAACAAGAAAACCATATTGATCGTGGACGACCACACCCTGTTCCGGGAGGGCTTGAAAGCCATTATCGGCCGCAACCCGGCCTACGAAGTCGTCGGTGAAGCGGGGCGGGGCGACCTGGCGGTGCAGATGGCCCGATCGCTCAAGCCGGACCTGATGCTGGTGGACATTTCGCTGCCGGACCAGAGCGGCATCGAGATGACGCTGCAGGTGCGGAAAAGCCAGCCCAAAACCACCGTCATGATGGTGACGATGCATTCCAAAGTGGACTACATCGTGAACGCCTTCAAGGCCGGTGCCACCGGGTATGTAACCAAGGATTCAGCCCCGGAACGGCTGTTGCAGGCCATCGATGTCGTGCTGAAAGGCGAATATTTCCTGGACTCGGCGGTTTCCCAGAAAGTGGTCCAGCGGCTGGCCGGGATCGAGGCGGACTCCCGATCGCTGACGGATGCCGGCTACGATACCCTCACCGCCCGCGAGCAGGAAATTTTTGCGCTTCTGGCCGAAGGGCACTCCCTGAAAGATATCGGCGAACGGTTGTTCATCAGCCCCAAGACCGTCGAAAACCACCGCACCCACATCATGAGCAAACTCGGTGTCCGCAGCAGCCTCGAGCTGATCCGCTACGCGGCCAAAGTCGGCATCATCGATCTCGATCTCTGGAAAGACTGATCGAGTCCTTGTCCCTGGTTGCTCCGCTTTACCCGTCCCCTGCAGGAAAAAATCCCGCTCCTCAGTATTTTCCTCATCGAAATGAGGTCTTCTCTCTATAGACAACCATATTAAATTATTGGATAAGCAGCCAGAGCCGCAAGGGGGATGCATGGGGGAAGACTTCTGCGACCTGGTTCAATTGATCCGAAGCCTTCAGCGGCTTGAAGGCCATCCGGATTGTTTCGGGACTGCCGATCATTTCTGCGGGCGGACCGAATGCGCCTGGCGTGAATACTGTCTGAAACCGGATGAGGCGCTGCTGGCGGGGCCCGCTGACGATTCAGCGAAAATCGGCAGCTAGTGCACCGAGGCCTCGGTTTATAATTTGCCGGAAGAGAAGGCTCCCGCTGCAGGAGGGCGCAGACATGGAGAAGCGAGCAAACCGGCGGCATAGCATCGATGCATCCCTCGTCTGCAGCCACTTGAGCACGGTGCTTTGCGGCGAAGCGGTTGACGGGCGGATGAAGAACTGCTGTACCAACGGATTGAATGCCGAGCTGAGAGCGCGCTTCAAGGCGGGGACGATCCTGGTGGTCAGGACCACCGGCGGGTCGCGCGGGTACTCCAAGGACGAAGGATTCCGCTCACTGGCGCTGGCGGAAGTCAAATGGTCGCTGCCCAGATCGCGGGAAGGGGGTACCTGCTACTCCACCGGTCTGAAGTACCTGATGATTTAGGATGGCGGAGGCGCGCCCGACCGAGGCCCCCGCCAAACGATTACCCAGCAGAGCGACAACCTGCGGGTGCTGGACGATGAGGGCCATCGCGTGTTCCGCGAATTTCATGCTCTGCCAACTCGGTCAAATGATTTATCACGAACCGTAATGCGATGGTTGGCGGCGATCCGCCAGAAAGGAGGGCTTTATGCGCGAGACCCACGATGATGTGATTCGTGAAAAACAACTGCCGAGGGTCGGCCAGTCGGTGCGCAGCAGGAAATATCGGACCCTGTGGCGGGTCATGGAGAAAAAAGAGGTCTGGCTCAACACCAGCGACGATCCCGAGACCGGAGATTGCCGCACGATGCCCGCTGTCTATCTTTGCTACTGGCGCGTCCAGGAAGGCAAACCGCCCGGATTCGGCAAGATGCTGGGTTATGCCTACTCCCTGCACGACAACACCTTCGACGCGAACTGGGAGATCATCAACTGAAACGATGAGGAGGCGACCATGTTCAAGCACATCCTACTGCCGACCGACGGCTCGGAATTGTCCACCGCGGCGATTCAGCAGGGGATTCGTTTAGCCAAGAGCATCGGCGCGGAGGTGACGGCCCTTTGCGTGATGCCGCAGCAGCACCCGTTCTACTACGAAACGGAGATTCCGTTGGAGGCGCTGGAGCAGGCCGCCCAGCGCTACCGGGAGCAGGCCGGCATGTTTCTGGCCGCGGTCGAAAAAGCGGCCAAAGAGGCGGGAGTCCCTTGCGGCAGCGTTTATGAAGTCCAGGATTCCCCCTACGAGGCCATTATCCGGACGGCCGAGAAGAAAGGCTGCGACCTCATCATGATGGCCTCTCACGGCCGGCGAGGCGTCAAGGCGTTGCTGATCGGCAGTGAAACACAGAAAGTTCTGACGCACTCCAAGATCCCCGTTTTGGTTTACCGGTGAGGAGGGCGCTGTCGCCTAACCCGCACGAAATCTATCGGTTGCAGCGGTAAATGTCCGGACGGGAGTGGGGCAGGAAGTAGCGCATGGGGTGGTTGCGGACCGCTGCGAGCAGTTCGCCGTCCAACGTGGCGAGCAGAAGGCCCTCTTGGCCGGTGGCGTCCGCTGCAATCAGCCGCCCATCGGGGCCGACCGCCAGGGCCGCTCCGGGGAACGTCAAACCGGCGCCGTTGGCGCCGGTTTGATTGCACGCCACGACAAAGACTCCGTTGTCGAACGCCCGCGCCGGAAGATGCCGCAGCCAGGAGTCGATCTTTTCCGCGGGCGTGCCGCGCGGGGAGGCATGCGGCATGAAGATCACATCGGCGCCGCCCAGCGCCATGCGCGTCGAAAGCCCGGGGAAGTGGGCGTCGTAGCAAAGCTGGATGCCGAAGCGGACCCCTCCGGCTTCAAAAATCGGAACGCTCTGCCCGCCGGCGAAGGCGGCTTTTTCAGGCGGAGCGATGTGCAGTTTGCGGTAAACACCGTGCCATCCCTCCGGGCCTGCAATCACATGGCTGGCGAAGAGGTCGCCCTTCTCGCCGTTTTCCGCTGCGCCTGCCAGGATGACCATCTGATGCCGTCTGGCCAGCCGGCACAGATGCTCGCCGATTCGCCCCGGCAGCGGCTCAGCCTGCTCACGGATGACGGAATCGACGCCGTAGCCCGTGATGTTCATTTCCGGGAAACAGACGATGGCGGCATCTTCTTTGCGCGCGGCGGCCACCCAAGCGTCCATGCGATCCAGATTCTCTGGGACTTGCCCCCTTGGAGAATGGAAGACAACAGCGGCGATGCGGATGGAATGCATACGAAAAGTTTAAGGTTTAAAGTTTAAGGTTTAAAGTGCAAACAGTTACATTCTCCACTCTTTAAACCTTCAACATTAAACGTTCAACCTTCTAAACATCAAACTGCGCCCTGATCTTGAACACCTTGGTGGCCGGTAGATTGAGAATCTCCGTGATGCCGGTTTCAGCGCGGATCATTCTCAGGCTCTCTTCGATTTCCTGCATGGACGGCGCAATGAAGGTGAACCACACGTTGAAGGCGTTGTCCCGGAGGTAGTTGTGAGTGACGCCGGGATGGCGGTTTACGGTTTCGGTGAAGTGCGCGAGCTTTTCCGGCGGGACGCTGGCGGCGCACAGGGTGCTCACATAGCCCAGCTTGCCGGGCACGAAATTGCCTCCGATGCGCCGGATGATCCCGGATTGCTTCAACCGCAGCACCCGCTCGATCACCTCCTGCTCGGTCAGCCCAACTTCCTGGGCGATCGCAAGATAAGGGCGGGAGGCAATCGGAAAGTCGGATTGGATCCGGTTTAAAATGGCGCGGTCCGCTTCGTCCAGAAGAATGTCGTTGTCTGCCATGGGTGCGTCCGCTATTCCTTGAACAGGCCTTCCAGGATGCGGACATGCACCGTGCGGCTGCGCGGCCCGTCGAACTCGCAGAAAAAAATGCCCTGCCAGGCGCCGAGGACCAGATGGCCGTTTTCGATGGCGATCGTCTGGGAGGCTCCCACCAGCGTCGATTTGACATGGGCCGGCGAGTTGCCCTCCAGGTGACGGTAGTCCGCCTTCCAGGGCACCATCTGATTCAACACCATCAAGAGGTCCGTGCGCACGCTCGGGTCGGCGTTCTCGTTGATGGTGACGCCGGCGGTGGTGTGCGGCACGTAAACCAAGCACAGCCCGTGCTTCACGCCGCTTTCCGCCACCCGCTGCCCGACTGGCACAGTGATGTCGACCAGTTCGGTTTGAGAGCGTGTTTTGACTGTCAACACCATGCCGTTCCCCCTCGCGTGGAGTCGATCTGACCTTCAAACAAAAAAGCCCTGCCGCATCGGCAGGGCTTTTTGGCAACCATAAACGTTACATCGCGGGCATCAGACGCAACCGGTCGGTTTGGGAAGGCCGGCCATTTTGCAGGCTCCCTTGCCGGGTCCGGAGGGAAACAGCTCGTAGATGTGCTTCAGCTTGAAACCGGTGACTTTGGAGAGAACCCGCACCATGGGGGCGATACCGTTCTTCTCGTAGTAATCGCGGAGAACCTCGATGAGTTTCTTGTGCTCGTCATTCAGTTCCTCGATGCCTTCCTGATGCTTCACCCACTGGACCCATTCCGGGCCCCAGTTGGAGTAAGAATCGATGAAACCGTCTTCGTCTACCGTGAAGCTCTTTCCCATCCATTCGACTGTCGGCATGTATTCATCCTCCTTTACGTGTTTTGATTTATGGTTAGGCGGTTGGCCTGCATCCATGTTTTTGAATGTTGATTTGTAATGGATGCCGGCGGATATGTCAATACGAAAAATAGCCCTGTGGGATAGCCACCATCGACGAAGTGGACTTCAACCGGCCCAAGCGGGCGGATGACAGGGCAGAGTTTCGGGTTAATACTCGCGCGGGGTTTGGTTGAGCTGCTCCAGGGTGAAGACCGGCCCGTCCTTGCAAACGAACTCCTTGCCGATATTGCAGCGGCCGCACATGCCGATCCCGCATTTCATGCGGTTCTCCAGCGACATGATGATCTTGTCGTGGGGATAGCCCAGCTTGTCCAGCACCGGCTGGGTGAACTTGATCATGATCGGCGGGCCGCAAACGATGGCGTAGGTATCGTTGCCGGCGGGCGGCGCCTTCTTCTCGGTGATGGCCGGGACAAAGCCCACGTTGTATTTCCAGTTGGGGTCGTTGGTGGCGTCCACGGTGATATGCATGTGGATGTCGTCGCGCCGCTCCCACGCCGCCAGCTCTTCGCGGTACAGGAGCATGCCGGGGCCGCGCGCGCCGTAGATGACATGAATATCCCTGAATTTCTTGCGGTTTTCAGGGTTCAGCATGTAGACGATGGAGGAACGCAGGGTGGTGAAGGCGAAGCCGCCGCCGATGATCACGACGTTTTTGCCCTCCATTTTTTCCCAGGGGTACCAGTTGCCCATGGGACCGCGGATCCCCATGATGTCGCCGGGCTTCATGGCGTGCAGGAAGGCGGACACCAAGCCGACCTTGTTCACCGTGAACTTGACGAACCCTTTTTCGGTGGGCGATGAGGCGATCCCGATGGGGATCTCGCCCTTGCCGGTCACCGAGAGTTCGGCGAACTGGCCGGCCTTGTAAGCGAACCGCTGTTCGTCCGCGGGGTTCAAGAAAACGAACTTGAAGGTCTTGAGGTTTTTGTCCTCGGTTTCGACGGTGATGTCGTCAATGCGAACGGGATATGGCAAATAGGGATTTTGCACGTCGGTCCTCCCTCGTTATTCAATCGCGCAGGCTTCGCCGGATGCGGCGAAGCCATTCATCATCAGTGCCACTCGGCGGATGTCGATGTTGACCGGGCACAGGCGCACGCAGCGGCCGCAGCCCACGCACTGGATCCCCCGGTCGTACTTGTCGACGAAATACTTCAGCTTGTGCATGAAGCGCTGGCGCACCCGATGCAGCTTGGTGCCGCGGGGGTTGTGGCCGGTGCCGTGCATGGTGAAGAGCGGGTACATGCAGCTGTCCCAGTTTTTCATCCGCACTCCGGATGTGCCGCGGGTTTCGTCCTGGATGTCGAAGCACCAGCAGGTCGGGCAGGAGTAGGTGCAGGTGCCGCAGTTGATGCAGGCGAAGGACACATCCTCCCAGAAGCTGGCGTTGTACAGATCGTTGTTGGGCAGAGACCTCAAGTTGTCGGTCGGTACGAAAGAGGCGATCTTACTTTCGGCCGTCTGGCGCATGGACGCGATGGTCTGATCGGAGTCCTGGGCGGCGGCGGTCTTCCAGCCTCCGGCGGCGAGGAACCGGGCGCCTTTCTCCGTCAGGACCTTCGCCAGGTAGTGGTCCCCGGCGTCGGCCAGCAGCACATCCAGCCCTTCCTCGTGGTAAGGGCCGCAGCCGGCGGTGGTGCAGAAGCAGGAGCTGCAGGGCGCTTCGCAGCCGAGCCCGACCCAGGTGGTGGACTCGTAGGCCCTGAGCCAGTAGGGGTCCTGGTAGTCCGGCGTGTCGAAATTCAGTCGCACCAGGACGAAGGCCTTGGCGTCGCACGGCCGGATGCCGATCACGGCCTTGGGAGAATAGTCCTTGGCGGCTTCGCGCATCTGGTGGTGATCGTCGCGGCCTTCGTCCAGCGAGTAGTCGAACATCACCTCGGACTGGGGATAGACGATGGCTTTGGGGGAAAGCCGCGTGTTCAGGCAGCTCAGGTCCGGTTGGGCGCCGTTCGTCAGCGGCTTGAAGCTGTGAAATTCTTTCTCCTTCACCGGGCCGAACAGGCGGTAGGCCGTGGCCGCCTGGTTCAGGCCGGACGCCCACTGGCTCTTGTCGATCTTGATGATTTTCATTGGCGATGCCTCTGCGTCAAATGAGATGGGTCACTTGATGAAATCGTTCGGGTCGCTCGGTCGATAGACGTCGAGCGGCGGCCGCACGTCCGGGCTCAGACCGGCTTCCCAGCCGAAGAGATCCAGACAGTCCTTCTCCAGTTTCTTGGTGAACACGCGCATGTTGATGCCCACGGGGCAGGAGCGCTCGCAGGCGCCGCAGTCCGTGCAGCGGCCGGCGCAGTGATAGGCCCGCAGGAAATGGAAGGTGCGCACGTCGCTCGCGTCCTGGCCCTTGCCGACCCACTGCGGCCGGGA
>CAZNAX010000106.1:0-11254 GCA_964570965.1 uncultured Desulfatibacillum sp. | reverse complement strand
TTTGCGCTGTACATTCACATGAGGCGGCAATATTTCAAAGAAAAGCTACCAACCTAATCACCGATAGCCGATGATGCCATCACGTCTTCTGGATGCCTCACTTATTTTTGCCGGACTTTTGATTCTGGCCTCCTGTTCAACCATTCAGAAACCCTTGCAAGAAAAACAGCAAAGCCTGCTCGTAACGGCAACGGCGTTCAACTCACTTCCGAAACAAGGCCAGGGAAACCCAAATATTGGAGCATGGGGAGACAGGATTACGCCCGGTGTCAATGCAGTAGCGGTGTCCGATGATTTGGTACCGCTTGGACTGACGCGTGGAACCAGGGTCCGAATCGAGGAAATGAAAAACGAGTATGTTGTGCTGGACAGGATGCCGGCAAAGTGGAAAAAGCGCATCGACATTTATATGGGGAACGACGTTAAGGCAGCGCGATCCTGGGGTAAACGCGAGGTGAAAATATATTGGACGGTTCCTGACTGACGATCCAAGCACTGATAGCGTGAGAGGTAATTGAGAAAAAAAGAGGTGGCCAGCAAAAGGAGGGAAAACTGACCACCCCGGATATAAGGACAGTCGAGATGCCGAAAGCGTATAGTGGTGGACTCTCGGCAGCTGAAACCATCCATACAATCCAACTGAAAAGTGGGTCCTGCCGGGATGAGTGTCAACTGTCCCGGCATTGCGGTTCCATGCACTCCCAAAACCCGATGTAACCCCTCCCACCTCCTGTCCCGTCTAACCCGTCAAAGTTAACGCGAATAGGAGGACACAATGAAAATCAACGCTTTGAAAATATTATCAATTGCAGCTTTTTTGATTTTCCTGGGTGCTGGTGTTTCTCTGGCAGGCGGTTGGAAAGGCGATTGTGGCCCACGTGGGAACGCCTATGGCCATTACAAACAAGGAGGGTATCATCACCACCACTATGCGCCGCTCAGACCGGTTTATGTGGAGCGTCATTATCGGCCGGTAGTCGTCGAGCGGCACTATTACCCTGCGCCGGTGTATTATGCTGCTCCAGCGCCTCCTCCTCCGAGCGGGTTCTTCTTCGGAATGTCAGTTGCAGATACTGGTTCTGCCTTCAGTTTAGGTGTGAGCGGCCGGTAGAGTAACTATATGCGAACCTGGACTGTCTTCGGAATCTTGATGGTGTTCTGTATCGGAACCGCCGCGCCCGTGCTCTCCGATGATTGGAGGGAACAGAGCGGGAGGGGCAGATGGTGGCATGGGGACTACAAGGAAGAGTACTGGGACGGTCCCTGCCAGGTGAAAACCGAGTCCAAACGAGGGGAGTTCAAGCGAGAGGTCAAGTGCAAGGACGGCGTTGGGGCTCGGTGGCGTGGTGAGTGGAAAAAGGAATACTGGGACGGCCCCTGCAAAGTGAAGCTGGAGGCCAAGCGCGACGAATTCAAGGAAGAGGTCAAGTGCGAATAAAGCTTGGGTGAAATATAAGCCGGTTGTCTACCACATCCCAACCGCTATCACGAAAAATCATCCAAGACGGGCGATCTCACGGATTTATTCCAGGTCGCCCTTTTTTGTTGGAAAGCTCCATCCAAGCCAGTGCCAGTTGAAAAGACTGGTAGTCCAGTGACACGCCATTCCATCCCAACAGCTGAAGTTTCGAGCTTGCCGCCGCCGGGTCAATTCCAGGGCTTGACTCCAGGATTTTGGACAGGTCACGAAGCAGGGCGGAAGCTTCTTCGGTGTTGATCCCCTGGTGCTTGAGTCGTTCGAAAAGGATTTGGTGGATGTCAGGTCCCATGGCCGGAGAATATGCCATTCAGGCTCAATTTCAATCTTCACAGAATGCGGATTACCCTGTAGGATGCCGACTATGCCCGAACGATTCATCAGCGAAGCCATCAAGCCCATAACCGAAGCTGCTGACACCTCCCGCATGGCGATCGGTGAGCCTGGGCTGCCTCGTCAGCTTGTCTGGCGGGATCGAACCATCACTGTGAAGGCGATTCTGCGATCTTGGCGGGAAACTGGGAAGTGTCACCACGGCAGCCCCGAGATGTACGTTCGCAAGCATTGGTACGAGGTGGCAACGGTTTCTGATGGGATCATGAAGATTTATTTTGATAGGCAGGGTAAGCGCAGGAAAAAAGCGCCGAGATGGTGGTTGTTCAGTATTCGTGATCCAGAGGAAAGCCCATCGCCAAACAGCTGAAAGGCTTCCCTACCCTACTACCTGAGCCATTTGCAGTTCATTTTAATGACGGTACATCAGATATGGATTGGTAAACGGGCACGAAAGTCTAAATCAGAGTTGTTGAAAAATCTTCCGGAGTTCCATATGTAAGGTGTGGTCACGTCCAAAGTTATACGGGATTTTGCGAGAAGGTTGGGGGAAAACAGTGCTGCCATGATCAAAAAGATCATCAACTTGTATTCTTTTTTCATCTCGAATTCTCACCGGGAGGAACCCAGCACTCCTTTTCGAATATTCAAGACTTTTGTTTTCCACATCCGCCCCCGCCTAGTTGCGGAGAAGACTCTTCGGTTCACGCTGACTTTCGGTCTGGGCGGCATAGCCGTGGTGCTGGTGACCCTACAACTTTTCACCGGTATCCTCTTGAAGTTCGCCTACGAGCCGTTTCCAGCTCAGGCTTACGATTCGCTGATCCGCTTGCAGACCCAGTTTCCCTTCGGCCAGTTCATTCGCAACATCCATTATTGGAGCGCCAACTTTCTCGTCGGCGTACTTTTCCTGCACGGTTTGCGTGTATTCTTCACGGGCGCTTTTCGACCGCCGCGGCGGGTGAACTGGATCGTCGGGCTGAGCCTCTTTGCCCTGATGCTGGCGGCCAATCTCACGGGCTATCTCCTGCCCTGGGACCAACTCGCTTACTGGGCCACCACCATCTGCCTGGGCATGCTGGAGTACATCCCCGGGTTCGGAAGCCTTCTCCAGCAGTGGGTGATGGGCGGGGCCCAGATCGGGGCCGCCACCCTGCGCAACTTTTTTGCCCTGCACACGGCGGTCCTACCCTTGATCATCGCCTCGCTGATGGCTTACCATTTCTGGCGGGTCCGCAAGGCCGGCGGCCTCGTGGTCCCCCGGTCGCCTGGGCAGCTATCGGAAGAGAAGCCCGCCATGGTCCCCAGCAATCCCAATCTCCTGATACGCGAGGCGGCGGTTGCGCTGAGCGCCGCCGCCTTCGTGTTGACAGTGGCGCTGCTCTTCGACGCCCCGCTGGGCGCGCCGGCCAACCCCGGCCTCAGCCCCAACCCCACCAAGGCTCCCTGGTACTTTGCAGGGGTGCAGGAAATGCTGGTACACTTCCACCCGACCTTCGCCTTGCTGATGGTCCTGGCCGTGGCGCTGGGAGCTTTCTTCATTCTGCCTTATCTGGGTGGCGGAGATGAATCCGCCGGGGTCTGGTTTGCATCGGCGGTCGGCAGGCGCACGGCCGTCTTTGCAGCTGCAGCGGCCGGCCTGATCACTCCGCTGGCGGTGATCCTCGACGAATATGTGATCGATCTCGCCGCTTGGCTGGCCGGCTGGCCCCAAATTATCAGCAACGGCCTGATCCCAATGGTTCTGTTCCTGTTCCTGCTTGCCGGGGTGTACGTCGCCGTTAAAAAGGCCTATCGAGCTCCTCGCCCAGAGGCTGTCCAAGCCGTTTTTGTTTTTCTGGCCGCCGGGTTTGTCGAGCTGACAATCATCTGCATTTTTTTCCGAGTTGAAGGGATGAAGCTGGGCTGGGTCCTGCAATGAAACCGAAATTCAAGCAACACCACAAGCAAATGAAGACCGAGAAACCCCAACCCATTCCAGTCAACACTGAGAGGTCGACGCCGCCAAGCGCCGGCCTTTCACGGCGCAGCCTTCTCAACATCCTCTGGAGCGCGATAGGGCTTGCGGTTCTCGCCGAACTCGTCTGGATCGCTATTTCCTTTCTGCGTCCATCCAGGCAGCCGGCCGATGACTCAAAAGGGGGTACAGTGGTTCAGGCCGGAGCGGTCGATTCGTTTGCTCCCGGTTCGGTCACGGCGTTCCAGCGCGGGCAGTTTTACCTCGTGCGGATGGACAACGGAGGGTTGCTGGCGCTTTCATGCAAGTGCACCCACCTGGGATGCACGGTGCCCTGGGTTGAGAAAGAGAAGAAGTTTTTGTGCCCCTGCCACGCCTCGGCCTTCGACGTCACCGGCAACGTGATCTCCGCACCGGCTCCGCGGGCGCTCGATATGTTTTCGGTCACCATCGAGAACCATATCGTTCAGGTGGATACCTCCATGAGAATCAAGCGCAGCGGGTTCAACGCCCAACAGCTGGTGTATCCGGAGAAGACATAGATCCGAAATTCGAATAACATACCATTTCAGAAATAAATGTACCGCTGGAAACTCATCGGCTTTGCCGCCACCCTATTGATTGTCATCACGATCCCGCTCTCCGTGGTCAGGTACGGTTATCGCCAATCCGCGCCGGAGAAGCGGGCGGCCGACATCACGGCTGAATTTGTCGGCAGCGAGAAGTGCAAGTCCTGCCACCAGCCGGAATACAATCTCTGGAAGGGCTCACATCACGACCACGCCATGGCGGCAGCGTCCGAGAAAAGCGTGCTCGGCGATTTCAACGACGCCGTCTTCAAGCACCACGGAATCGCATCGAGATTCTACCGCAGGGACGGTAAATTTTTGGTTCACACCCAGGGGCCGGAAGGCAGGATGGGGGATTTCGAGATCACTCATACCTTCGGTTGGTTTCCGCTGCAGCAGTATCTCGTGCGGTTCCCGGGCGGACGGCTGCAGTGCCTGCCCATCGCCTGGGATTCCCGCGACCAGCGCTGGTATCACCTCTACCCCGACGCCCCGATAGACCCCAGGGATTGGATGTACTGGACCAACGCCGCCCAGAACTGGAACGGCATGTGCGCCGAATGCCACTCCACCAACCTGAAGAAGAACTACGATCTGCAGACCGACAGCTACAAGACCACCTGGACCGACATCAACGTGGGCTGCGAGGCCTGCCACGGGCCGGGCTCGCGGCACATGAAGTGGGCCGAGCTGCCGGACATGGCCCGACCGCCGGTGACGAATTACGACCTGGCGGTGAAAACCTCAGGGCTTGGCTCACGGGCGCTGGTCGAGCTCTGTGCACCGTGCCACTCGCGGCGCGCCATTCTGGGCGACTACGCCCACGCCGAGCCCGACCTGCTCGACAGCATGCTGCCGAGCCTGCTCACCGATGGGTTGTATTTCGCCGACGGCCAGATCCTGGAGGAAGTCTACGTCTACGGGTCCTTCACCCAAAGCAAGATGTACCACCGCGACGTGCGCTGCAGTGATTGCCATAACGTCCACAGCATCAAGATCCACAAGGAGGGCGACGCCCTGTGCCTTCAGTGCCACCGCGCCGCCGAGTACGATACCAAGGCGCACCACTTTCACAAGAAAAAGGGCGAGAAAGGGGATCCCATCAAGTCGTCGGATGGCAAGGTGCTCTTCGAGGTGGGCAGCGGCGCGGAGTGCATCCAGTGCCACATGCCCGGCCGCTATTACATGGGGGTCGACTACCGCCTGGATCACAGCTTCCGCATCCCGCGGCCGGACCTGAGCGTTGCCGTCGGCAGCCCCAACGCCTGCAACCGCTGCCACATCGACAAGACCGCCAAGTGGTCCGACGAGGCCGTCACCAAATGGTACGGACCCGGGCGGCGCTCCCACTACGGCACGGTCCTGGCCGCAGGCCGCCGGCAGGAAGCCGCGGCTCGCAAAGACCTCATCCAGTTAGCCGAAGACCCCCTCTATCCCGTGATCGTTCGTTCGACCGCGCTGGCGCTGCTCGGATCCTATCCTCCAGGCGAAGACATAGACCGGCTGTTGGCTCAGCTCGTTTCAGACCCCGAAACCCTTGTCCGGCGCACGGCCCTGGACCATCTGAACCTCACCGACCCGCGGCGCCGGGTGGACCTGGCCGGGCCCCTCCTGTACGATCCGGTCAAGGCCGTGCGTGTCCAGGCGGCAGCCATGCTGGCCGGTGGCCCCTCCCGCCGCCTGTCGCCGGACCGGCAGACCGTGTTTGATACGGCTTTGAAGGAATACATCGCCGCCATGGAATATTCGGGAGACTTCGTCTTCGGTCGCTTCAATCTGGGAAACCTCGACGTCGAGCTGAACCGACCCCAGGCGGCGATCGAAAACTACCGGGCGGCGATCAAAATCGACGACCAATCCTACCCGGCGAAGGTGAATCTCGCCATGCTCTACGACCGCCTGGGGCAGAAGGGCGAAGCCGAAACCCTCTTGAAAGAAGTCGTGGCCGCCCACCCGCAGGTATACGACGCGGCCTACTCGCTAGGCCTTTTGCTGGCCGAGCAGCAGAAGTATGCGGAGGCCGCGGTGCAACTTGAAAAGTCGGCGGCCGGGATGCCGGACCGGGCCCGGGTTCAATACAATTACGGGCTTCTGCTCCAAGTTCTCAAACGGGACCGTGAAGCGGAAGACGCTTTGAAGAAGGCGCTCTCGCTCGAGCCACAAGATCTTGATTTTTTATACGCCTTAGCGGATTTTTACATCAAACGTGCAAGCTTCTCCCTGGCCGAACAGGTGGCCGAGAAAATGATAGCTGCGCACCCGTCCCAGCGCATCGGGCATGAACTGCTGGAGGCGGCTCGAAGCCAATCAAAAGGTACTAAATGAAACCTGCCAAAGGCAAACGAGTGCGTCCGCAACAGAAGGTTAGCCGAGCGAGATCCAGGCGAAAGCCGATACTTCTTGTAACCATCGCGGCATTGGCGGTGCTGGCGGCGGCATACATTTTTGGAACGGGGCGTTCGCCCTCATCGTCCGTACCGGGAGTCGCAGACAGTCCTTCGGCCGCTGCCGCGCAGGTTGATCTGCAGCGGCTGATCGGGGACTGGGTGCGGCCGGACGGCGGGTATGTGATTTCGATTCGCCGGATCGCGTCCGACGGGCGTGCGGAGGCGGCCTACCTGAATCCCCGGCCGATCAACGTGGCCAAGGCAGAGGCGTCCGTTGCCGGAGACACGGCCAAGCTCTTCATCGAGCTGCGCGACGCCGGCTACCCGGGATCGACCTACGAGTTGCTCTACGATCCCCGCAGCGATCGGCTCGCCGGGGTTTATTTCCAGGCGGCCATGGGGCAGCGGTTCGATGTTGTCTTCGTAAGAAAGAAGTAATAGTCTCGACTACTGTCCAGGTTTAGATTCGACGAAGCCTCTACCGCCTGCTCCCATATCCCGCGTGACATCGCCGCAGAACCGGCCGTGGCTTCTGGAATTGAAAGGCCCGATGGCGCTCGGATGTCGGTCAAGCGTAATGGGCCACCGTGGCCCTGGGAGCAGCAGGCTTCGCCCGTCCGGGCCGGCTTCACACGCCGCAGCGTACTTAAACCCGCAGCATTCTCATCTTCGACCCCTCCGTCTCCTTGAACCTGGGTGTCCATTGCTGATATGCAAGAGTCCATCGGGGCGAATCCCACCGGTCCGGCTACACATTCTGCCACATTTAAGCAGTCGGTAACAGCCGACCGATGTAATGGAGGGGGGTCGCATGACGACAGAGAGCTATCCGCACCTTTTCAAGCCGCTGACCTTGAAGGGCCTGCGCCTTAAAAACCGAATCACCATGGCGCCCCTCTACCTGGGATATGCCTCCCAAGGAGGGAGGGTCTCGCCGCTGATGCTGCACCACTACCGGCTTATGGCGCGGAGCGGTGCCGCGCTCATCGTTGTGGAAAACGCGGCCGTCGCCGCAGGCGGCATGGGGTCGCCGCGCACCCTGCGCTGCGACCACGGCCGCTTTCTTCCCGGCCTGCGCGAGCTGGCGGGAGTCATCCGCAAGGAAAAAGCCCTGGCGGCGTTGCAGATCAACCACGCCGGGCGCTTTGCCCACGGGACTGATCCTGTGGCCCCGTCCGCGGTACCCGCCTTCGGCCGCACTCCGCGGGAGCTCAGCCGCTGGGAAATCACCGCTGTTCAAAAGCGTTTCGCAGCTGCCGCGCGGCGCGTCAAGGAGGCGGGCTTCGACCTGGTGGAGCTTCACGGCGGGACCGGCTACCTTCTTGCCCAGTTCGTTTCGCCGCGCACAAACAAGCGCACCGACGGTTACGGCGGAGCGATAGAAAACCGCATGCGTTTTCCTCTGGAGACCCTCAAGCGCGTGCAGGATGCCGTCGGCGGTTTTCCCATAGGATACCGTTTCCTGGCCGACGAGTGGCTTCCCGACGGGTTGGGCCTGGAAGAATCAGCAGCCTTTGCAGGGGCTCTCTCGGATAACGGTGTCGCCTACATTTCCGTGATGGGTGGAACCTACGAGTCCTTCTTCCTGCCCGAGGTTGTGCGCCGCTCGAAGAAGCCCGGGTACATGGTGCCCCTGGCACAGACGGTCAAGAAGCATGTGAGCGTGCCGGTAATAGCGGCCGGCCGGATCTCCACGCCGAAGCTGGCCGAAACCATCCTGGACAAGGGCCGCGCGGACCTGATCGGCCTTGCGCGCATGCTCTGGGCCGATCCCCTCTGGGTGAAAAAGGTGCGGCAGGGCGGCGCGGGCGACATCGTGAAATGCAGCCCCCGGTGCAACGCCTGCATGGAGCTCGTCATGAAAGGCCGGCCTGCCTTTTGCACGCGATGGGACCGGAAGATGCGCGGCGATCACCATTCGCTGTTCGCGTAATCGATGCTGGCATGAATGCTTCCGGGCTTTCGCTGCCCCGCGGTGGACCGCTGTCCGGTGCCCTCGTCAAGGGCATTTACTGCATCTTGATTTGACTTGCCAATTAGCAGGCGTACCGGTTAAAAGCGGATCCAAATACAGGTATGCGGCATGAAAAAGCAAGGCTACCCATGTTTTCGAGTCTCGATTCACTTGGTAATCCTGATTCTATTGCTTTTCTCAGGCCGGGATGTTTCGGCGTCATTACCACTGAAGAGGGTTCTGGTGCTTTACCCCATGGACAAATAGCATCCGGCCCACGAACTGACGGACCGAGGTATCCGCGCAGCCTTTGGGGCCAACCAGAATTTCGACATCCAGCTCTTCGCCGAGCACATGGACCTTCTCCGGTTCGGATTTCCCGAGTACAGGGAAGCGCTGGCCCGGTTCCTCGCTGACAAGTATCTGCATGCTAAGCCTGATATTATCATCACGGTGTATCCATCAGCTCTGAGATTCATTCTAAGGCACGCCGACAGCGCCTTCTCAGGCATTCCTGTGGTCGCCTGTTCCGTTTATGAGAGCGATCTCATGGCCATGAAAAATGAAGGCCAGATGCTGCCGATCACGGGTACGTTTCTCAAAGGTGACATCGGCGACATCATCCCGGTTATACGCAGCCTTAGACCCCAAACCCGGCGAATCGCTCTCGTGACGGGCAGTTCCGAATTTGACAAGAACACTCATAGTCTCATCGGCGCAGCGCTAAGAGTTTATGAGCCCGAATTGGAAATCATGGAGGTTGCCGGACTCCCAATGTCGGACCTATTGGGACGGTTGGGGAGTCTGCCCTCGGACAGCGTTGTCCTGTACTCCTCGGTTTTTGCTGACGGTGCCGGCGAGGTTTTCGTTCCCCGAGAAGCACTCCGGATGGTTGCGCAGGCTGCTAATGTCCCTGTTTTCGGTCTGTTGGACAGTTATTTTGGTTACGGGATTGTCGGTGGTGGCCTGCTTAGCTTTGAGGCCCATGGCCAAAAGGCTGCAAAGCAGGCGCTTCGAATCCTCACCGGTGAATCCCCGACTGACATCCCGTTCACCGCGGAAGGCATGCGCGCCTACATGTTCGACTGGCGTGAGCTCAACCGCTGGGGCCTCAACGAGGAGGCGCTTCCCCAGGGCAGTAGTGTCAACCGTTGCCGATTACACATATGACTGGGAATACTGGTCGGCCCCGAACGGGACGCTCAATTATGTTCTCCTTCCCGCGAACGCATCACTGGCTACTCGGCCCGGGAATTTATGGACGACTCTTCGCTCTTTGTTAACGTCATTGTTCCGGAAGACAGCGAAATCTGGGAGAAACACGATCACGAGGCCTGCACGAATTTAAAGGGGCGAGAGATTCAGTTCCGCATCCGCACGAAGGATGGTAGGAGTCGATGGATCGATCATGCCTGCCTGCCGGTGTCCCAGAGCATCGCCCAGCAGGAGCAGCATGTCGCTGTTTACCGCCTGGCCATTACCGGGCCGAAGAGGGTGTTCGCGGCGGTAGCGAACACTCCCAAACCGCATTGGTTTTGATTTTTGATATTCGCGTTTCAGATTTCGATTCCGACCTCGATAGAGTTGGAGGGTTCATGGATGCATGGAAACCGATGGGATGGACGGTGACGCACGCCGTCGCAAGTATTTTGCTGGCGGCCATTGTTTTAACCGGGTGCGTTACGCCGGTCGGAGTGCGCCGCAAGGATTCACAGGAGGCCCACCGGAAGTTGACCGAAAGCGTCCTGGCCGGCGAGAACTTGAGCGCCCCGACCATGCAGGTTCTCAACCGGTCCGGCTTGGCTGAAAACTTTAACGACACACCAGCGGATGTGATCTCAGCCATCCACAAGGGCATGCCGACCGCGAGCGAACCGGACCGGCTCTTTGCCCTGGCGGAGCTGTCATTTCTGCATGCGACCCGCAGCGGGGACCGGTCCCATTATCTGTCTGCTGCCGTTTATGCGTATGCCTTTCTTTTCCCGCCCAAATCGAAAGACACACCGGACCCTTTCGACCCGCGCCTGCGGACCGCCGTCGATCTTTACAATCAAGGCCTCGCTCAGGGGTTCACCGAAAAAGAAAGCCGACGGGTAGTTCTAAAGGCCGGCACCTACCAGCTGCCTTTCGGAGAGCTGTTCGTCAAGATCGAACCGGGCGAGTTCCGCTGGGGTCCGTTCCGCCTGGAGGATTTTGTGGCCGCCTCCGAGCTGGATGTGCGCGGTCTTCGAAACGACTACCGGTGGCCTGGAGTGGGGACAGCGCTCGTCGGGTCCCTCAAGCATGTGAAAGGAGAATACGAACGTGAGTTCGCCCGGGTTCCGTCGTCGTTGAAGGTGCCGGCCACCGCCTTTCTGCATCTGGAGAACGTCGAAGAGGGACTCCGGAAGGGGCGCATCGAGGGGAAGCTGGCGCTCTACACTACCCAGGAAAGCACATCGGTCGATGTCGGCGGCCGCACGGCCCCCCTGGAGTACCGGCCGACGGCCGCCTTGGCCTATACGCTCGAGGGCTCCCAGGTTTACGACCTGGAGCTGAAAGGGCTGCTGTCCGGGGACCTGGCGCTTTTCAAGCAAA
>CAZNAX010000105.1:0-11334 GCA_964570965.1 uncultured Desulfatibacillum sp. | reverse complement strand
GCGTTGATTGCCGTGAGTGGCACTACCGCGGGAAGGTCTATTCGGCAGCTCCGGTTGCCATGTTGGTCGAAGCACTTATGGAGGCCATGCTCAAAATCGACGATATACCTCCGGTCGCCCCATCTCCCCTTAAAGACTTGCCTGAGAATCTCCGGCGGTATTTCGAGAACAAAAAGCAAGCCAGAACCAGCAGTTGTTGCTCTTGAGGCAGGCGCAGGGGGGATTTTAAAATGGGAGAAAAACCGGGAGCGTTCGGAATGCAAAACGGCATGCGTTTCCGTCGCCTCGTGACACACTGTTGATTCTGGACTTTGATTATCGCTGCCGCTCGAATGGTGAGACCGATGAAACCCTACACTATCTTTCCGGACCGGGAGATTCATGGCGGTAGACTGATTTCGGACTCTTTCCGGCCAATCGGAATCCATAGCTTTCGTGAGGCATGCCGGTATGTCCACGAGCTTCCCTATGGTTATAATTCCGACCGCGACGACCTGATGATCCTGTTCAAGGAGAAGATGGGCTCCTGCAGCACCAAGCATGCGGTCATCGCAGCGCTTGCGGCCGAACTTGGCCTGCCTATAACAAGAGGGGTTGGAATCTACCCGATGACCGAAGCGATCGTGACCGGGACCGATAAAATTTTAGCTGAATACGGCCTGCCATATGTGCCGATGATCCATTGCTTTCTGGAATATGCAGATTACAGGGTTGATCTTACAGAGGGCAACCGCAATGGCAAAAACCGGCCGATAGATGATTTTCTCTTCACGGACCGGGTTGCGGCCACTATTTCCGCCAAGGACGAATACATGATCTACCGCAGAGCCTTGAGCGAGGTCATTCTCAAGCGCGTCGAACTCAATGGCGTTGACATTCAGCGCATCCTTCATGCGCGGGAGCAGGGTTTGAAATTGCTGAAGGAAAAAGTCTTGCCAACCAATTAGTTGTAATATACAATTGTTGTAATACCAAACTAATTGCACTCATGAAACGCTCGTTTGTTCGAGAATTTAGGTCCACCCTGCGCCGGTTCGAGCGGCTGATTGCTGGACGGCTCAAAGAATCCAGTTGCTGCAGCGGTGTGACTCTGCCGCAGTGCCACGCCCTATTGGAAATCGAAGCCAGGGGGCGTGTTTCTCTTATCGAGCTGGTTCAGAGCCTGGGGCTGGATAAAAGCACGCTCAGCCGGACGGCGGACGGGCTGGTGAACAACGGATTAATCTCACGCACGTTCAGTGATCTTGACCGCCGCAGCATCCAGATTGCCCTGTCACCTCAGGGTCAAGGTATTTGCGACCAGATCAACTTGAGCAACGACCAGTTTTTTTCGCGCGTCCTTGGGCGCATCCCGGCGGCAAAGCGCCAGCAGGTGATGGACGCCTTTCAGGAGCTGGTGAACGCGCTCGCCATGGAGACCGATTGGACCGGCGATGAAGGCTGCCGGCCGGCAAACCGAAAAAAGGAAAGGAAGAGCAAGGAAAATGACGGCCTTGATTGAAACCGATCTGAATCGAAAGCCCGACCTTGAGCATGAGAGACGTCAACCTCTAGGAGCGGAGGCGGTCGCCGAACGCAGCCAAGGACTGTTCGATTCCGGCATGTATTGCGCCGAGAGTGTTTTGCAGGCCGTCGCCGAAGCATACGGGATGATGGATCCGCTCATCCCCAAGATCGCAACCGGCTTCTGCGGCGGAATTTCGCGGACATCGGGAATATGTGGCGCATTGGCGGGCGGAATTATGGCGCTGGGGCTGCTGACGGGTCGCTCCTCACCACAGGATTCCAAAGATTGTTGCTACGCCCTGACCCACAATTTTGTCCATCGCTTTCGTGAAAGATTCGGATCTACCCAATGCACGGATCTCCTGGGCTGCGATATTTCGACTGCGGACGGCGCCGCATCCTTCAGAGTGAGCGGTTTGGAAAAAACCGTCTGCAGACCGGTCACCCGGCAGGCGGCGGGTTTGGTGGAAGAGGTTTTTGCGTTGCGCGGCACCATTCGCCACCCTCTCCTCTAACCGGAGGCGGGGCGTTCACCGCATTCAGACTCAACCGATGATTGCAAACCCAACTATCTGCTGTCCAATGTGAGGGCCTGATATGGATATTATCGCTCATCCATCCGAATCTGCCGCCAAGCGCTTGTTGGTTGAAGCCGGCCTGCCGGCTGCGGACATCACTGCAAAGCATCTGCAGGATTTTTTCTTCTGCGGTTCAGGCCCGGACCTGGAAGGGCTGGTCGGGCTTGAGCTTTACGGCGAGGTAGCGTTGCTGCGGTCTCTGGCCGTAGCAACCAGGCGGCAGGGATCGGGGTTGGGCTCTCGGCTGGTCGAGCACGCCGAACACTATGCGCGCGATCGAGGGGTAAAATCCCTCTATCTTCTGACAATGACTGCCGAAGCGTTCTTTCTGCGCCGCGGGTACGCCCGGCTGCCGCGCGAAAGTGCCCCTGAAGCCATTCGAAACACAAAGGAATTCGGTGGGATCTGCCCTCTGAGCTCGGCTTTCATGGTCAAGAGGCTTTGGTCGCAACCACTTTGATGCTGACGATCGATTTTCCAACTTCCTTGACGTCGGCGGCGGTGAGTTTTGCCTCTTCGATGATCGCCTGGACCACCGGGTCGGCAGCCGCTTCTCCCAGATAGAAGGGGCTCTCCCCGACCACCTGCACATCGGCAAATCCGGCGGTTTTCAGCATGCCGAGGTAGTCGTTCTTGAGGCTGGCGCCGGCCACACAGCCTAAATAGGCAGCGGCTGAGCCTGCCAATACCGGCGGGAGCGGACGCTCCAGAACCACGTCGGAAAGCGTGAGCTTCCCTCCCGCCTTCAGCACCCTGAACGCCTCTGAAAAGACTCTCGGCTTGTTGGGCGACAGGTTGATGACGCAGTTGGATAGGATGACATCCACCGAGTCGTCGATCACAGGCAGGTATTCGATGTCGCCCAGCCGGAATTCGACGTTGCGATATCCGCCCTTTTTGGCATTCTCCCAGGCCTTCTTGACCATCTCCGGGGTCATGTCCACGCCGATCACCCGGCCCTGCTCGCCGACCGCTTTGGCCGCCAGAAAGCAGTCGAACCCCGCCCCCGAACCCAGATCCAACACCGTCTGGCCTTCCTTGAGAGATGCCAGGGCCACAGGATTGCCGCAGCCGAGGCCCAGGTTGGCCCCTTCCGGCACCTGGCTCATCTCCTCTTGGGAATAGCCGATCATCTCCCCGATCGATTGGATCGAAGCGCTCGAACCGCAGCAGGACGACGGGGCCCCGCAGCAAGGCCGGCTTTCGATGGCCACGCGTCCGTAGCCTTCCTTAACTTTGTTTTTGATTTCATCTTTGTCCATATTCCCCCCTTATATCCTGGTTCCGAAGAAATCAGGATGTTAAAATGTCCTTCATCATCGGCCCCAGCATGCCCTTCACCATGCCAGCCAGGGAATCAGCCTTGACCATGGTGATGCAGCACGTCTGTCCCTCCTTTTCCCAGCCGATCAGAACGAGCTTGTCCCCTGCCTGGATGCCGGCCTTTTCACGGATGGTCTTGGGCAGCACCATCTGGCCCTTCTCGTCCACGCTGACCATCGCCTCCACCTGGCAGCACCCCATGCCTGCACCCGAAAAACATGAGGGGGCCTTTTCTTTTTTAGCCGCCATCCGAATCGCCTCCGATACCTTATTTATTAAAAATCAAAATAGTCTGATTTTTTTGAATGTCAAGACTAAGAACGTTTTTTCCACTCCTACATCAAGACGCGAAAGTCTTTACCTCAATTTCATCAGTCTTCTGCATCACCTGCCACAGATCATATTGGGCTTGCTGAACCAGCCAACTCTCCGCACTACCGCCAAAGGCTTTGGAAAGCCTGATCGCCATTTCGGGCGAGATTCCGAAATGCCCATTAAGCAAGGCGGACAGCGTCTTCCGGGATATGCCCAAACCCTTGGCGGCATCCGTCACAGTTAATCCTAACGGCTGCAAGCAAAGTTCCTTTATCACTTCGCCGGGATGAGGTGGATCATACATTACCATGTTTTTGCCTCCTTAGTGATAATCGAGCTAATCGACATCAACAGCATCGCTATTCTCGATTTCTACCCATCCCAACATTTCGCCTTAATTTCTTCAGTTGATTGCGTTATCTTATCTGAACGCAAGTTGTGGACGCCACGTTATCCTGAAGGTAACAAAGAGAAGATGAGACCATGTTCAAGGTACGCTTAGTGGGGCTTCAGCGCATATTCATGGCCATCCTTCTGGCACTTCTTCTATCCGGGTGTGCCATAGTACCCACACCCACTCGCTCTGCTCGAATTGGAGGTGTCGAGCCGCTTGGGGGCTGCGCGGACTTTTTCGCATCGCTGGATGAACGCACATCGGAGTCTCGATCGCTGGATGCCGGCGCCTTCAGGGTTGAGGGTTACCCCTATTTGAGGGTGAATCGTTTTCTGGCATCGTTTCAAGAGCAAACCGAGGACCAGGCCGCCTTCGCCGCATGGGTGGACCGGATGCAGGCGCTGGATCAGGAGGCGCGCCAATTCGAAATTGCCAACCTTCACACTGCACCCGGCTCCGCAGGCGACTCAAGCGGGCTCAATGCCAGAGTCGCCAGCTGCGGCGACCTTCTAAAGGCAGCGGACCTCCAAGACGGCGAGCAGCAGGCGGCGCTTCGAAAAACGGTCACGGTGCCCGATGAATACCTGGCTCTGCCGCGGGTCCTGGGTCTCTATCCCCTGACCAGGCTTTTTGTTTCTAACGGCGTGCGGAACTGGCATACCGAGGCCCGCAGGACCTTCTCCACCGACCCTCCGGTCAGCTGGCAGGCCATTCGCTACGTTCCGGAGAAAAGCACCGGGTTGCCGGATAAGAGCCAGATCGTTGCGTCAACCAAACGCGACATCCTGGGAATACCGATCTACTCGCCAACGGACCTGGAGGCCCTCTTTTGGATGTATGCTCCGGTCTGGGAAGTCCGGACGGAAGCCGAATACGATCGGATCGGCGCCCCGATCTGGACGCCGAGAGGAGCGCTCGACATCGACACCCGCCAACCGACCGCGTACACCGTGCTGTCCTTTACGCGTTTCGGCAACGAGACTCTGACCCAGCTCAACTACATCATCTGGTTTCCCGCGCGACCTAAGGAACATTCCCTGGACATCTACGGCGGGATGCTCGACGGGGTGAACTACCGTGTCACGCTGGATCGGAACGGGAACCCTCTGCTTTACGAAACGATTCACAATTGCGGCTGCTACTACGAAGCCTACCCCACCGGGCGGCTGCGGGTTCGCGAGAAGATAGACTACGCCGAACCGCCGCTGATCCTCAAAGCGCCCGAGTTGACACCTGTCGATGGGCGCATGACCGTGGCCATGGAGACCCGGACGCACTATGTCCGGCACCTCTACCCTGCCGCCCGCCGGTCTCATCCCGAGGCGATGGCCTATTCTCTCGCGGACTACGGCGCGCTTCGCAGCCTGCCTGATCCCAAGGGCGGCCGCAGGAGCATGTTCGGCCCGGACAGCCTCGCGCCGGGGAGTGAACGGCTGGAACGCTTCATCCTCTGGCCCACGGGAGTGGTATCACCCGGTGCCATGCGCCAATGGGGCCGCCACGCCGTTGCCTTCGTGGGTGAACGCCACTTCGACGACCCAGATTCCATGAACAAAATGTTCATGGAATCTGAGTGAAAGAGACCATTCCTGGAAGCCTTGCGCACGTCTCTGTTGTGCGCCCGACCGTCACCCGCCCTGGCCGCCGGCCTGTTGGGGAGAGACAACCACGTGGACACATCCAAGGCCCAAATTGAGCTGGGCTGGTGCGCGCAAGTCCCTTACACAGACGCCATACAAGAAATCGGCAAATATGCAAAAAAATCTTCAATTCTTGAATCCGGTTTTTTTTCTTGACTTATCTTCTTTTACTGTGTCAGGTTTGAAATCATAGCATACTGATGCAGTTCGGATTTCGTCCCGACAGGATGCTACACCCCCTTCTCCCGCCATAGAGAACAGCGGCCATGCTCGAAAACAAACCCAACCTTTCTCAACAAATCCCAATTGAAAATCCGTTCCGGTTTTCGCGCCGAGCCTTCATCATGACATCCGTGCTGGCAGGCGGCGTGGTCGTTCTGGCTGCCATCCCCATCGTGTCGACGGTTGTCCTCCCCTCTCTCAAAAAAGGCGTCGGCAAGTGGATCGATTTCGGCAAGGTAGACAAACTGGCAGTGGATGACTTCAGCATGTTGTCATACGAGTTCATGGTCAAGGACGGCTGGCAGGATCTCCCGCAGCGAGGGTTTGTCTGGGCCAGGGCGGATGGCCGGAACGGTGTCACGGTTTTTTCGTCAACTTGCTCCCACTTGGCCTGCAGCGTGATCTGGAACAAAGAGCGGCAGATGTTCCTCTGCCCTTGCCACAGTGGCCTGTTCAGCCCAGACGGACAACCGGCGGGCGGTCCTCCGAAAAAGCCGCTCACCCTTCTGCCGCACAAGATCGAAGAAGACAAGCTGCTGATTCTCATTACGCTTTAATTCGGGCCCATGCCTGGGCCAAGGAGGCCGACCATGCAAAAAAAATTAAAAGTTGGGATTCTCACCTGCGCCCTGCTGGGGTTCGTCGGGATGCTCATTTTCTCAGGCAGCGTCACCGGGGCCGCCAAACAGACGTTAACCTCCGTCTACTCCAAGGCCGCTCCCACGGGCCTGGACGACCCTACGTGGGGCAAAATCAAGGCGCTTGAGGTGCCGTTCGACGGGAAAGAGATATTTGCTGGGAAGAAAGCTGCCGTGATGGCCAAGGCGGTTCATACGGATAATGAAATCTATTTCTGGTTCAACTGGAAAGACCCCACCCTGAGTGTTACCAAGGAAGCATGGAAATACGACGGGCAGACCTGGGCCCGGCAGAAGGGTGACGAGGACCGCATCTCGCTGCTCTTCGAAATCAACCGCATCAACAACTACGCCACCAAGGGCTGCGCCGTGACGTGCCACGTACCCCCGGGAGCACCCAACGCCAAAGAGGGCAAGTTCGGGACTGCGACCGATGCCGAGAAGGGCGACCTGTGGCACTGGAAGGCAGCCCGCTCTGATCCCGCCGGCTACGCCGACGACGGCTATCTGACCAAGATCAGCGACACCAAGGGCGGTCGAAAGGGGGACGCCGGCAAGGGCGGCGACAAGGCCAACATCACGGACGACAAAACCAAGCCCAAGTATATGCTGGCGCCGGGCAAGAAACTTGGCAAGAACAACATTATACTTGCCGCGGATGCGGTCGACATCACCGACTATTCGGTCTTCAAGGCCGGCGATGTGGTCACCTACCGCATGCCGGTGGCGGCGGAGGGGTCGTTTGCCGACATCAAGGCCGTCAGCCGGTACGCCGACGGCGCTTGGACGGTGATGCTCTCCCGCAAGCTCAACACCGGAAACGATGACGACGTGGCCTTCGATCCCAGGAAGAAATACAATTTCACCATGGCGCTGTTCGACGATTCCAAGGACTATGACTCCTATGATTCTGAGGCGCTGAACCTGGAATTCAAGAAATAGCTGACCGGCTCTCAGTAAACCGAAAACCTGGGATGGAATGAAATGAGTGAAGCAGAGGTTCACCCCACGGAGCCAGGGCCGACCGCTGCCACGGCCCGAGAATGTTGCGCGCAGCTGCTCAGCGTGCAGGTGCCGGCGGATGCCATATGCTGGCACCGCTTCTTCGGAGCCATGCAGTTGGCGCTGATCGGACTGCTGTTCTTGACCGGAGTTTTGATGGCCCTTGCCTATACTCCGGTTCCGGGTACAGCCTATGATAGCGTCGATTATTTCCAGTTCAGCCTTGCTTTCGGGGATGTGGTCCGGGGCGTGCATCACTATGCTTGGAACCTGCTGCTGATGGTCATGGGGCTTCACCTGCTACGTGCCTTGTTCGTCGGCGCCTACAAGTCGCCCCGCCAACCCGTCTGGGTTTCCGGGGTGTTGTTTCTGCTGGTGATGCCGCTTTTCATCATCACCGGCGACCTGCTGCCCTGGGACCAGAAGGGATACTGGTCAACCCAGGTGCGCTTCAGCATCATCGCCTCCATCCCGGTGGCAGGGGATTTTCTGGTACAGTTGCTTCGCGGCGGACCTTTGACCGGAATTGTCGCCTTGACCCGCCTTTACGTTTTGCACATCCTCCTCTTGCCCTGCGCCCTCGTCCTGCTGATCGGCTTGCACATGTACTTCCTGGGCACCCGGGGGCTTTCGGGGCCCTTCTCGGACACTGCCGCTCAACGGCCGAAAGTCTCTTTCCTGCCGGTCCTTGTCAACCGCTGGCTGGTGGTTTTCCTTCTGTCGGCGATTGGACTGGGGCTGGTCGCCTGGCAGTGGCCAGCCGCCCTGGGGGATCCGGCCGATCCGACCGATTCGGCTTTCATTCCCCGCCCGGAATGGTGGGTGTTGTCCTTGAACCAACTGGTCGCCATTTTCAAAGGCCCCTTCATGGTACTCGGGTCGGCAATCATCCCAGGCGGGCTGGTTTTCCTGCTTGGGGCGCTGCCCTTTCTGGACCGCTCGCCGGAACGCCGTCCTTCCAAGCGTTTGGGGGTAATGCTGACAGCGGCGGTGATCCTCGCCGCCCTGATAGCACTGTCCGTCATGGGATATGTCGAGCACTTCGTGCGGCCGGTGCATTGAGGGTTCCGCGCAAACGCGGATGATGGCGCGCTACGCCACCCTCTCGACGACAAAGGCCCTCTCTCCCCCTTTGAAAAGGGGGCCGGGGGGGATTTTCAGATGGAGCGACTTCCTCGGAAGGCGCTGAAAGAGGTGGCCATGTTTAGATGGTTGATTGCGGGGATCGCAGTGTTTTCAAGTGCCACCATTGTGTTTGCAGCGGCACCCTCGCCGGAAGATACCGGAGTCATGACGATAACCGCCCGGTATGTCAAAACACCGCCCGCCGGGATCGATGACCCTGCCTGGCAGCGTGTCGCTCCGGTCCAGGTTCCTGTCGCAGGCCGCTTGGAGATGGCCGATATCAAGGAAATCGTTGCGACCCGGGCACTCTACACTGACAACGAACTCTACTTCCTGCTCAGCTGGGCGGACCCGACCCGCAGCGTTAACAAGGAGTCGTGGCAGTTCGACGGAGAAAAATGGGTTCACCTCAAGGGGGACGAGGACCGGGTCGCACTGCTGTTTGAGATCGACAGGATCAACCAGTTTTCGTCCAAAAGCTGTGCCGTTGTCTGCCACAGCCCGGCGGACCTGTCCCGGAGCCAGTGGAAGCTTGCCACCCGGACCCCGGCCGAAAAAGGCGATCTCTGGCACTGGAAGGCGGCCCGCTCGGCTCCCTACCGACATGCCGATGACGGCTGGCTCACGGTGGCGGGCAACCCGTCCGGATCCTACCGCGAAACCGGCCGAAGAAACGATGCGGGCGCCGGCGGGGATGTCAAAAACGAAACCCCGGACGGCTCTCGCCCGATTTACATGCAGGACCCTGCGCGCAAACCGTCGGCGCCCGGTTTCTTGCTCCTGGAGGAAGCCGTCCCCATCACGGACTACTCCATCTTCAAGACGGGCGACGCGATCCCCTACCGCCTGCCCGTGAAGCCGGGCGGCTCAAGGTTTGATGTGAAAGCCGAGAGCCGGCATGACGGCAGCCGCTGGACGGTCATGCTGCAACGAAAGTTAAATACCGGTCAAGAAGATGATGTCGTCTTCGACGCCCGCAAGCGATTCAGCTTCGCCATCGCCGTTTTCGACGATACCGGCGCCGACCACTCCAAGACCACCCGTAGCCTGGTGCTTGTTTTCAAACGCTGAACGGCCGGAACGATCGAACGGGCAAAGAGGTTTTCCGCTTTGCCCGTTTTTTTATTCCTCCGCCAGCCCGTCGTTTTGGGTCTCGGGCATGCAAACCACAGCCGGTTGGACGGGTTGAGCATCGGGCTGAGGCAAGAGGTGCTTGGGGAGAAACGCGAGGCCGGCTATGAGGGTGGGGATCACCGCGCTGGCGATCACGGCCGTCACAAGGAAAGAATACTGCTCCTGGCTCACGATCCCGTTCGAGAATCCGTACAAGGCCGAGATGGTGCCGAAGGTCAGGCCGGTGGACATCAGCAGAGTGTAGTACCAGCGTTCGTTGCGCTCCCGTCGGAACATCCCGATGATGGGGAACAGTCCGAAAATTTTTGAAACCACCTTCCCGGCCAGTAGGGCGATCAGGACCAGCGGGGCCGTCAGCAGCGCCGGAAGCGAAACCAGCGTGCCGGCGCGCAGGAAATAGAAAGGCGTGAGAAAGCCGACGGTCAGGGTTCGGATCCGCCGGACCCAGAATGTGTCCTGCGCCGCGCTGCCGGCCAGGATCATCCCCGCGATGTAGGCCGGCAGGACGGCTTCGCTTCCCGACCAGAGCGCCAGGGCGCCGAGACCCATCAGCACCAGCAGGATCCACTTGGTGCGGATGGCCGCCGTGCGGTGGGCGTAGATGCGGGTCAAGGCTTTGGTTAAAAATGGCAGCAGGCCCAAAACCGCGATGGTCACGGCCAGAAAAATGACTGTCTTATAGGTGAATGGGGCGAATATGAGCCCCAGCGCCAGGACGGTGCCCAGGTCGTTGACGAAGCAGGCCCCCAGGATTCCCTTGCCGAAATCGGTGCGGTTGAAGCCGGTCTCCAGCATCACCGCATAGACCACCGCCATCGAGGTCGTGGACAGAGCGATCCCGCCGAGCCAGCTCGCGCGCGGGTCCCACCCGAGGACGTAATAGGCCAGGGCCGCGCACCCCAAAAAAGGCGCCAGGAAGCCGACCACCCCCACCACGCTTACTTCCTTCCATTTTTTGCGGATCACCTCGGGTTCGAGTTCCGCGCCTGCCAGAAAAGTGAGCAGCACCGCACCGGAGGAGGCCAGAAACCGCAGCCATTCCTGGCTCGATCCAAGGGCTTCGAACATACCCAAATAGGAGGCCACAGCGGCCGCGGCCACACCCACGCAAATCTCGATCAGGGCGATCGAAATGCGCAGATGGTAAGCAATCACCGAGGATAAAACAGCCAGCGACAGCCAAATTGCGGCGATGGTGAAAAACTGCTCCATAGCCGAGAACTCCTTTCAAAAAGGAAATAGTTCCGCGCACCAATTAAAAACCCGCCTTGCGGCGGGAATCTCAAATAGGAGAATGACTCCGCCGCTGCATGAGATGCACGGCAGGAGTCATCAGCACCAGCGGGCGGTTTTACGGGGGACTCCATCCCCTCCCGGATCAGCGGTGCACGACCATAGCACTCAAATGGTAAAAAGTGAAACCAAATAAACTCGCCCAAATCAGGATTATGATGCCC
>CAZNAX010000104.1:0-11417 GCA_964570965.1 uncultured Desulfatibacillum sp. | reverse complement strand
TCGGCCTTCAGCAACGCCGGCCAGCGCTGTGCCGCCGGCAGCCGGATCATCGTGTTTGAATCGGTTTACGAGACGTTTCGTGCCATGCTGGTGGAGCGCATCGGTCGTTTGCGGGTCGGGCCGGGGGATGAGGATGATTTCGGGCCCGTGATCAACGCCGCGCAGCTGAAGGCCATACTGACGGCGGTGGAAGGCGCCCGGTCGGACGGGGCGGTGGTCTTGACCGGCGGCCGCCGGCTGGATGGCCCGCTCCATACCGGCGGCTTCTACTTGGCGCCGACTCTGATCGAAAACGCCCCGCCTGATGCCGAAATTTCAACAACCGAAATCTTCGGCCCGGTTGCCGGCCTCTACCGGGCACGGGATTTTGCTCAAGCGTTGGATCTCGCCAACCGCTCTCCCTATGGGCTGACGGCCTGTATCCATACGCGCAGCCTTCATCGGGCGATCGAGTTTGTCCGTCGGGTCCAGTCCGGGGTCGCCGTGGTCAACGCCGGCACCTTCGGCAGCGAGCCCCACATGCCCTTCGGCGGCCTCAAACAGTCCGGCAACGGCAGCCGTGAACCGGGAACCGAGGCGCTGGATGTTTACTCCAACTTGAAAAACGTCATCCTGACGTTCGACCCGAATCAAACTTGAGCACGTGGCACCCCTAAACCCAATAAACTGAATGAATCCGATGAACCCAACTACCGTTAAGCCATCCTGTGTCGCGCTCATCCCCGCGCGCGCCGGTTCGAAGCGCGTACCGGACAAAAACATTCGGCCGCTGGCGGGGCATCCGGTGATCGCCTATTCGGTCACGGCCGCGGTCCAGAGCAGGGTTTTCGCGGCTGTCGTCGTATCGACGGATTCGGAACGCTACGCGGAGGTTGCCCGCCACTATGGCGCCGAGGCGCCGTTCCTTCGCCCGGTCGAATTGGCGGGTGACACCTCACCGGACATCGAGTGGGTTGAGTACACGCTCAAACGGCTGGCCGATGAAGGCCGCACCTTCGACTGTTTCAGCATCCTGCGGCCCACGAGCCCGTTTCGGCTGCCGGAGACCATCCAACGCGCCTGGGCCGAGTTCCGCGCCGAGACCGGCGTCGATTCGCTGCGGGCCGTCGAAAAATGCAGCCAGCACCCCGGAAAAATGTGGGTGGTCCGGGGCCGGCGCATGCTGCCGCTTTTGCCCTTCGGGCCCGCGGACCAGCCCTGGCACAGCAGCCAATACCCCTCGTTGCCGGAAGTCTATGTGCAGAACGCCAGCCTGGAAATCGCCTGGTCGCGCGTGGTCGTGGAGGGCCGCACCATCGCCGGGCAGGTGGTCATGCCCTTCCTGACCTGCGACGCCGAAGGCTTCGACGTGAACCAGCCCCATGACTGGAGCCTGGCGGAGCACATGGTCAGAAACGGAACCGCCAGGCTCTGCCGGATTTCCAAACCGCCTTTTGCCGGTTGAAGCGGCCGGAAGGATCTGGGGGCCTCTTTCAGCTCTGCGGTGAAGGAAATTTTTCGCGCCACCCATAGACGAGAACCGTGCGGTCTCTGTCTTCGAACCCCTTGAGCAGGAAGTACTGCTGGAACGGGTGCAGGGACATCCGCCTTTCGGCCTTCAGATAAAGCACGATCACATCGATCTGTTCTTGCAGTGCAACCGATTCGATTTTTGAGAAGCGCTCCCATCAGAACCACGGCGAAGAAAAAAGCCAGCGGCAGGCCGGCCCGGCCCTCCGATAGTCTCGCAAAGGTCCGCCAGACCGTATCGGCCGAATCGGTGAGTGATTTCGAAACCAATTCGCGCAACCCTCCAATGGCGAAGGGATCACCGCAAGCTTCTGATAAACCGCGCCGGCACGCCCATGACGAGGCTATAAGATGCGACGTCTTTGGTCACCACCGACCCTGCCCCCACGACGGCGCCTTCACCCACGAGAACCCCGGGAAGCAGACAGGCCCCCGCACCGATGCTGGCTTTATCGGCGATGCGAGGACCGAGCATTTTCCCGTCTGCGTATGAACGCTTGACCATTTCGTTGTCGTTGACGGTCGCCACCAGGGTGCTGATGAAGACGTCATCCCCGATGACGCAGTTCCCCGTTATATGGGAGGAATCCATGACCCGCGTGCGATCGCCAATCGTCGTGTTGTAATTGATCGTCACGCAGCGGCTGATGAGGCAGTGCGATCCGATCCGACACTGTTCGCGAATGGAAGCCCCATCGCCGATCAACGTCCGGGCGCCAATCTCAACGTCGTAAAAGATCACGGCATGCGGCCCAATCGAGGTGCCGCTCCCAACGAACAGGCGACGCTCGAATTGCACGGCGCGAGCCGTTGCCCCGGCCCCCTTGGGTTCTTTGCCGAGATAAGCGCCGGGGAATATCTCCACCTCGTCTTCGATCTGAACCCCCGACTCGATGGTGACGTGCGGGTGGATGATCACGGAGTTCCCGAGTTGGGCACCCGCACGAACGATGGCGAATTCAGCAATGCGAACGTTCCTGCCGACGCGATCGGTCAGCACGACGGCCTGCGGGCTGATCATTCTATCCCCTCGCATCAAAGTCTCTTGGTCTTCTTAAACGTGTTCGGCCGGATTCGGTTCATGGCCCTTTTGGCGGCATAACGGATTTCGCTCCAGCCTCTTTTCACCAGGGAAAACCCCATCAGAAGGATGATTCCAAGGCCCCATTTGTAATATCGGGCGATCCGGGCGTCAAAAATCCGGTCGGCATACTGCAATGCCTGCCGGATGGCCATCCGTTTTACATCCGGAGCATACGCTCCCTTCAACTCGGCCCGATAAATGTTGTAAAAAATGACGAACTTCACCTTTCCCTTGGTGTCCTTCCATGACCGGTTCGAGCGCGAGTAGGATTCCGGCGGGACACCAATTTCGCAGACTCGTTTTTCACAAAGAGCGACCGACCCCATGGCGCTTAGAAGAAAGACATATGAGAAAAGGTCATCCTGGGCGATTCCCAGCCGGCGCGACACATTCCCGTTGACGACAAAGGGTTCATCGTAGGCATTTAACGCCAGCGCCATCTCATGATCGAGCACCATGGCTTGCGAGAAGTCCATGCCCCCGCGGCGGTACAAGCGAATGAAATCCTTGCCCTCCATCAGCGCCCAGCCGTCACGAAACGGGATCGAGCCGGGGATGTTGAGGGCCTGCCGGTCGCTGTTTTCGAATACCGCATTGCCGTAAGAAAGGTGGCAGCCGGGGTGATCGATCATGCGGTTGACCGCTTGGCTGAAAAATCCGTTGTCGATGAAGCGGTTGTCATGCGGCAGCGGGACCAGGTACTTTCCGGTGGCTTGCGCGACTGCCGATCTGAAATTATCCATGACGCCCCGGTTATGGGGCTGCCGCAGATACCGAATCGAAAAAGCGCCGCTCTCGGCCCCCGCGAACGCTTTTACGACCGGTTCAAGCGATTGGGGCGAACAGTCGTCGGCCACGATGACTTCGATCGGTCGGTAGTTTTGGTCCACGACCGACTGCAGCGCCCGACGGAGGTAAACCGGCTGATTATATGCCGGAGTGACGACGCTCAGTAGTTTCTGGTTCAAGGCCATCAAGAGTTCCTCTATGCCGGCACCCGCTGGTATGGCGATCTAACCGAACTGCCGCAGGGCTGAAATGACCAGCGCTTGCATGTCCGGCGAGAGGTGGGGGCCGATCGGTAGGCTGAGAATGGTATCGGCGAGTCTCTCCGTCCGGGGAAAGCTTCCGAGGGCAAAGCCCATTTCGCTGTAAGCCCCCGAAAGATGTGGAGGCACCGGGTAATGGATCAGAGTTTCGATCCCGGATCGGGACAAGTGCGCTTGCAGATCGGCGCGATGCGGATGCCGTACCACGAAAAGGTGCCAGACCGGATCAGCGTCCTTGGAAACGTGGGGAAGCACCAGTTGGGATAACGGCGCCAACTCCTGAAAATAGCGTTCGGCGACACCCACACGACGCCGGTTCCATTCATCCAGCCGGCGCAGTTTGACCCGCAGCATCGCCGCCTGCAGTTCATCGAGACGCGCGTTGCTGCCTTTAACCTCATGGTGATACTTGACCCGTGAGCCGTAATTGCGCAGGCGTCTCACTTTCGCGGCCAACTCATCGTCATTGGTTACCACCGCCCCGCCGTCCCCGAGGGCTCCGAGGTTCTTGCCCGGATAAAAGCTGAAGCCCGCCGCATCCCCCAGACTCCCAACGCGCAGGCCTCGGTAACAGGCTCCGTGAGCTTGGGCGGCATCCTCAATGACTTTCAACATGTGCTGGCCCGCCAGCTCGCGGATGCCGTCCATGGCGGCCGGCTGTCCGTAAAGATGCACCGGCATGACGGCACGCGTGCGCGCCGATAGCGCTGCTGCGATCCGTTCCACCGTGATGTTGTACGTGTATTCGTCTGGCTCCACCGGGACGGGGACCGCCCCGGCCCTGGAAATGGCCAGCCAGGTGGCGATAAACGTGTTGGCCGGCACGATGACTTCGCCTCCGGGCCCGATCCCGTAACCCCTGAGAATCAACTCCAGCGCATCCAGACCGTTGCTCACGCCGATGCAATGCCGGGCCCCGCAGTAGGAGGCGAATTCCGCTTCGAAGCATTCGATTTCGCGGCCCAGAATATAACACCCCGACGCTACGACCCGCCGGGCCGCCGCATCGAGCTCTTCCTGGAGCTCGCCAAAGGCCGCTTGAAGATCCAGAAAAGGAACCTTCACGCTTGGCCCTCACGCACGGCGCGGATGAAGTCGGGGTAATGGCGGTAGTAATCGCTTTCGTCGTAATAATCGGACACCACCGCAAGGCACACCGAACCGGACGAGAAGTTGTCGATTTCGCGCCATATCATCGGGGGGATATAAAGTCCGTAATAGGACCGGTTCAAGTGGAATTTGATTTTGTGAAATCCGTCGTCGACCGTCACGTCGAAGCTGCCGGACATCGCGATCAGGAATTGATGCAGCGCCTTGTGGGAATGGCCGGCGCGCAAGGCCCCGCCCGGCACATCGTAGAGATAGTAGACCCGCTTGATGTCGAAGGGGATGTGGCGGCCATTCTCAATAAACGTCAAATTGCCCCGCGGATCGTTGATCTTGGGCAGATCGATCAACTTGCATTGTTCCAGAGACATAAGAATACCGCCCTATAGAAAGTGAATAGCGCCTGATGGTGCAGCTGTTGCTAACTTGAATCAACACGCTTGTCAAGCACCGAAGGCGTCGGTCAATCAAGCATTTTTTGACAAATCAATAATCGCATGACTAATCATTCAATTTTTGTTACAAGCTTCTTCGTGTTTTTTCTGAAATGGGCCCTGCTGCAAGGTTGCTTGCGGTTGGGGGGGGCATCGGAGGCCTGCCGGATCGTGTCGGCTGAAAAACCACTGCTGTTGATTCCCGTCGAAAACCAGGTGCGTGAACTGGACCCCAAGCTGCTGCTGGCATGCGTGGCGGGCCGGCGTGGGTTTTCCTCGGTGATCGGCTCGCGGCGGGAGATGGAAATGCGCATCGACCATTTCCCCCGCAGCATTTATCTCTCCAAGAGCATGACGGTGAGAAGCCTTCTGTTCTTCTGGGTCGCAGCGAAGTTCGGCCACGACATCATCACCTGGGACGAGGAGGCCCTCGTGCACTTGCCGCCGGATATCTACTTTTCACGGCGCCTGCACCCCGCCGCCATCCGCTACGTCACCCACCTCTTCGCCTGGGGTGAAGAAAATGCCGAGCTTTGGCGCCAGTACCCCCACCTGCCGCCGGCGATCCCGATCCATGTGACCGGAAACCCCCGCAGCGATTTGCTGCGCCCCGAATTGCATGCCTATTATGCCGATGAGATCGACGACATCCGCCGGGAATTCGGGAACTTCATCCTGGTCAACACGAATTTCAACCACGTGAACGCGTTCGGCCCGGACATGAACCTCTTCAAACCGGCGAAAACACCCGGCGCAACCCCCAAATTCGGACGAGCCGCCCGCGGTATGAGCCGCTCCTACGCCGAAGGCCTGCGCGACCACAAACTGGCCGTTTTCGAGGACTTCAAGCGTCTGGTCCCAGAGCTGGAAAAACACTTTCCAAATTACACCATCGTCGTCCGACCCCACCCGACCGAAAGCCACGCCGCCTATCAGCAGATCGCCGCTGGCTGCACGCGGGTGCGCGTGACCAACCAGGGCAACGTCGTGCCCTGGCTGCTGTGCGCCAAGGCGCTCATCCACAACGGCTGCACCACGGGGGTGGAAGCCTTCGTCATGCGGGTTCCCGCCGTGAGCTACCGCGCCACCGTGAACGACGTGTATGACAACGGGTTTTACCGCCTTCCGAATGCCGTTAGCCATCCGTGTTTTTCATTTGACGAGCTGTGTGCGACCCTCGGGAACATTCTGGAGGGCCGGCTCGGCATGCCCGAGGGCGACGATCGCCTGCAACTCGTCCGCCATCATTTGGCCGAGATGGACGGCGGCCGCCTGGCCTGTGAGCGCATGGTGGATGTTCTCGAACGCATCGCGGTCGATCAAGACCAGCCGCTGTCCCGCTCCGTGACGCATCGCGCGGACCGCTGGCTGGCCCGCAAGGGCCTGCATCTGCTGCGTCAAATCAAGTCACGTCTGCCCGGCTCGCACAACCGTCCGGAATTCCAGCGCCATCGCTACCCCGGTCTCCCGCTGGATGAGGTCCGCGCCCGCATCGCCCGTTTCCAGCGCCTGCTGGGGGACGATACGCGTCTGGCAGTCGAACCGGTCACCGCCACCATCTACCGCCTCCGGGTCGTATGAACGGCGCAGGAGAGCACGCATGCATCCAAAACCGCCGCTGATCATCCCGGTTGAAAACCAGGTTCGCGAGCTGGACCCCAAACTGCTGCTGGCCTGCATCGCGGCGCGACGCGGTTTTGTTTCGATCATCGGCTCGCACCGCGAAATCGACTTCCGCATCGCCGCTTTTCCACGCGGTCTTTACTTGAACAAGAGCATGACCGAGCGCAACCTCAAGATGTTTCAGATCATGCGCCGAATCGGACATGCGATCCTCACCTGGGATGAAGAAGCGCTGATCCATTTGCCGCCCGACATCTACTACTCGAGACGGCTGTCTCCGGTGGCGATCCGGCACGTCTCGCACCTTTTCGCCTGGGGCGAAGAAAACGCAGACCTGTGGCGGCGTTACCCCGAGTTCCCGGAGGACCTTCCCATTCATGTCACCGGCAACCCCCGCAACGACATGCTCCGGCCGGAACTGCATGCGTTCTACGCGGAGGAAGTTCGCGCGATTCACGATCGCTACGGGGATTACCTGTTGGTCAACACCAACTTCAACCACGTCAATGCGTTTTTTCCTGCCCAAAACCTGTTCAAACCCGTAGCCCATCCGGGCGAAACACCCCAATTCGGCAAGGCCGGCGTCGGCATGACCCGGCCATTCGCCGAAGCGTTACGCGATCAGAAGCAGGCGGTCTTTAGAGCCTTCCAGGCCCTGATCCCGGTGCTGGCGAGCGCCTTCCCGCGGCTGGCGATCATCGTCCGGCCGCACCCGACCGAAGGCCAGGCGGCCTACCAGCGACTGGCAGCCGGCAACCCCCGGATCCATGTCACCAACGAGGGCAATGTGGTGCCCTGGCTGCGAGGAGCCAAAGCGCTCATCCACAACGGCTGCACCACCGGGGTCGAGGCCTTTGTGATGCGGATACCGGCGTTCAGCTTTCGACCGACCGTCAACGCAATCATTGACGATACCTTCTACGTTTTATCGCACGGACTGAGCCACCAGTGTTTTTCCGCCGGCGAATTGGTCGCTGAGATCCAGCAGGTGCTGGATGGAACGCTGGGGGCGGCCGGCGGCGAAGCGCGGGCCGCCCTGGTGAAGCGCTATCTGACCGGCCAGGACGGTGCGCTCGCCTGCGAACGGATGATGGACGTTCTGCAGGCGCTGACCGAAAAGCAGCCGGTCCTGGCGGCGCCGGCGCTTCCCAAACGGCTTTGCGGCACGGCCCTGGCGCAGGGCCGCTTTCTGATCAAACGCCTCAAGTCCCGTTTTCCCGGGACCCACGCCCCGCCGGAATTTCACCGCCATCGCTACCCGGGGATCACGTTGGCGGAGCTTCGCCGGCGGATTCGGCGGTTTCAGGAGATCCTCGGTGATCGAACGCCCGTCTCAGTCGAAGCGATCACGCCCGAGATCTTCCGCATCCGCCCGAGCGGATGAAACGCGCGTTGCGCGCCGGCGTGCGATGCGGCTTGACAGCCAACGACCGATTCGGGTATACACACGACACTTGTCGAAACGGGTTGAATAGAGACGGACGCGCGATCGTCCGATTTTGATTTTTAGGGCGAACGACCATGAAAGTATTGATTCTCGGTTTGGGCAAATCCGGCACCACGGGGATGGTGTACAAGGTGGCGGGCGGCCTCCCCAACTGCCACGCCTTTTCGGGCGGCAAGCCCGGTAAATACTCTGGCGATTACGAAAATGCCGTCTACAAGCACACCTACGAAGAGCGGAAGGGCAAGAACTTCGAAGTCTTCCGGAAGCATTTCGCCGATTTCCACTACGACCGGAAAGTGTGGATGGCCAGAGATCCCCGGGATGCCGCCGTCAGCCGCATTCTTTACCGTTTCCACAAAGGGATCCTCTTCAACAATAGGCAGTATCAGGCCTACCTCGATTTGATCCTTAAAAAGGAACCGGACCCGGCCGCAGTGCCCTTCATCGAAATCTGCCGGTATGCGGGCCATCTCGAATGGCCGGTCAGCCGGGAGCAGGTCGTCGAAGAGGAACGCGTGCGCTACGCCCGGATGCGGGATTTCGTCCAGAAGCTCGACAGCGATTGGTTTCTATTCAAATATGAGGACATGGTGACGGGCCGGTTCGACGAAGTCAACCGCTACCTGGGATTCAGTCTGAAATCCGAAGCTGAGGTTCCAAAAGGCACCGGCAAGGACAAGGTCGTTCGCAAGAAAGCCTTCGGCGACTGGCGCCACTGGTTCACGCCGGAGGACGTCGCGCTCTTCAAACCGGCCTACCTGCCCTATATGGAATCCATCGGCTACGACACCGAAGACTGGGCGCTCGCTTCCGAGCCCGTGATCGAGCCCCAGTTCTCATCGGTTTATGTGAAAAACCTGGCCAGCAAGGGCCATTCCAACATCCTGAAGCGCTTCTACGACAATTTCATGCAGCGCTACTACGCCCGAGATTAAAGGTTGCATTCCCCTTTAGATCAAACCCCACCGGCTGAGGCCGGCGGGGTTTCATTTTAGGTGGATCTCCCTCAGCTGCATCTCCACCCGACCGATCAGCGGCAGTTCACCGCTGACCACCAGGGGGATACGCTCCATGGGACTGAGGTAGAGCCTGCTGCCGCCTCTGATGAAATCCTCCACATCCCCGCGGTAGGAGCCGATCGGACGTGAGGCGATGGAAACCCCGACCGCCGCGACCGTGCCCACGCGCCTGGCTTCCTGACCCACCCGTTTCTCCATGTAATCAAAAGGGATCTGTTGGATCGGCTGCGGATGCACGCTGACCCGATGGAACTGGCGTTTGTGAAACACGCAAAGCGGTTCGGCCGCCGTGTTGTGCTCTGAAGTGAGCACGCCGACGAGAGGAATAAGCATGGATGTCTCGACGGCCGCCGAGCAGGCTTCCCGGTCCGACGGATAAGAATAGAAATGTTCACCGAGCTTGGTCCAGAATTCCGGAGGCTTAGCGACTTCCTCGGCCGAGGCCGGCTCGCGTTGGAGCCGGAAGACCCCCCCGCGGGTGAACCGGAATCGCTGGTGATAGTCCTTGAGCCCGGACCGCGTTCGAACGAGATAGAGCGGCCTGTTTGTATGCGGATCGAACCAAAGCTGGTTTTCAAACCGTACCCGTTTGCCGCCAACGATATCGAGCGTCGTGCCCACGGTCAGCCGCAGCACGTCGGCGCCCGAGACGGGAAATGGCTGGCCCCTGGCGCTGTCGATGAACTTCGGGATTTCAGCAGCCGCGGGCAACACCTCGATCTTGACCTCGGCGGTGGCCGTGTTGCCGAGCCGCGAGGCCTGCAGCGTCAGCGACGACCACGGCACATCGGTTGCTGCGGCAGCCGGCCCGGCTCCGGCACTCAGAGCAGCCGCAACCGCCAGCAGCACAGCCCGGCCGGCGACCAGCCGGCCGCAGCGTCGGAAGGGCGATGCCCTGCGGAAGCAATCGGAAAATTTCGACATACGCACCTCGACACTGTTCGGGGACCAGATGTCCCTAGTATGAATGGATTCGGCCCCGACTGCAAGCGACGTCAAAGAAACGTTGTCAAAGCGGAGAACGGCCGCTATAGTGCTCTCAACGCTTTCAGGGAGGTCCTTGATTATGCTCGGCGGATATATGGGAAGAGTGGCGTTTGTCGATCTGAGCACCGAGACGGTTCAGGTGGAATCCGTTTCCGAATCCACGTGCCGCGAATTTATCGGCGGCTACGGGCTCGGCGTGCGGGTTATGTTTGAACGCCAGGCCAAGCAGGTCGATCCTCTCGGGCCCGAAAACATCCTGGGGCTGGCGGCCGGTCCGCTGACCGGCACCAAGGCTCCCACCGGAGGCCGCTACATGGCCTGCTGCAAGTCGCCGCTCACCGGCGGCTGGGGCGACGCCAATGCCGGCGGCTATTTCGGCAGCGAGCTTAAAGCCGCCGGGTTCGATGCCGTGTTCATCTCCGGAAAGGCCGCTGCGCCGCGGCTGTTGTGGATCACAGACGGTCGGATTGAAATCCGGGATGCCGCCCGCCTGTGGGGGCTCGACACCACCGATGCCGAGGCCGCCATTCAAAAGAATTTCAACGACCCCAAGGTCCGCGTGGCCGCCATCGGCCCGGCCTCCGAACGTTTGTCCCTGATCTCCGGGATCGTCAACGACCGCGGCCGCATCGCCGCCCGTTCGGGCGTAGGCGCGGTGATGGGCTCCAAAAACCTCAAAGCGGTTGCGGTCCGAGGCCGCGCCAGGGTACCGGTCGCCGATGCCGCCGAACTCGACCGCCTCGCCAAGGCCTTCGCCCGGCAACTCCGCGACCTGCCGGGCATGGCGCAGGCATTGATCAAGCACGGCACCTGCGGGTTCACCGCCGCGCTGGTCGCCGGCGGCGCGACCCCCGTCAAGAACTGGCGTCTGGCCGGCGAGCTGGCGTTTCCCGGGGTGAACCAGGTCGCCGACGGAGATGCGGTCATCCGGTTCCAGACCCGCAAATACGGCTGCGCGAGCTGTCCCATCGCCTGCGGCGGCATCTGTAACGTCTCCGACGGAAAATATCCCGTGGGGGAGGTGCACAAGCCCGAATACGAAACCATCGGCGCCTTCGGACCGCTGTGCCTGTGCGACGATCTGGAGACCATCATCAAGCTGCACGACATGTGCAACCGCAGCGGACTGGACACCATCTCCGCCGGACACGTGCTCGC
>CAZNAX010000103.1:0-11425 GCA_964570965.1 uncultured Desulfatibacillum sp. | reverse complement strand
GAATACATAAATCTTATTTTCATTTGAGAAGCTGCATTACTTTTAGCTAAAGGCCCGCCTTGTTTTATTGTTGAAGAAGAAGTTTCATAAATCAAAGAGTTATCATCTAGAATTTGAACTCTAATTCCACTAATGGATGCACAACTTGAATTACAGCAAGATGCTTGTAAAACATAACAACTTTTTCCTGCTCCGGTATTAAATTGAGTCATATTAAGATAAGTATTTGCGGATAATCTAACATTCGCCACATTAAATGTCAATGCCGGATATTTATTAGCCCAATCAGTTCCATTCCAAGTTAATACTTGTCCAGATGTCCATCCAGATATAGACGCATCTGTGCAAGAAGATATATAAGTTACTCCACCTTGAGCTGTTTGAGATGACCAGGCACTTTGTGCTTCAATCCAAGTAAGAACTTTTCCTGCCGCAGGTGTCATTATTGCTACATCAGTCAAATCTTCTATAGAAATATCAGCAATTTGAGCTTCTATATTAACTTCTCTATCATCCACATACTTCTTATTAGCAGCAGATGATGGCCACAAAGGAGTAGATAATCCAGATATTGTATTTGCTTGGAGAATAACCTGTCCGCTAAACGCAGAACTCCCAGATATTTCTAATATACTACTTTTTAATCTTACACTAGATATATTATGAGCTGTTAATGAATTCCCTGATATACCCCCCCAAACTTGTAACCAATATCCAGAAGTGAAACTTGTTGGACTATTGATTGCAATCCCTAAGTCTGGGTCAATGCTATAACCTAAAATAGTACTATTTCTATGACCCCATATAGAACCACTTCTTATATGGATTCTACGATCATCCCCTCCAATATCCATTATGTGCCTATTCCAACAAGAAAATTTAATTTCATCACCTGAAAATTTTATAGAGTTTGGTTGTGATAATCTATCAGAATCTGTGATTAAACTTGTATATATTGTAGTATTTTTTATTGTTCCTCCAGAAATATTCTGAGATGAGACAAACTTTAATCCACTTAATCCATATGTAAAATTAGACCCTATATTCCCTGCCAAAGAACCGGCAAGAGTTCCACCTGCGGCGTCAATACGTGCATCTATATTCCCAGAAAATGCATCAACCCATGTTTTATTGTATAAATTCGCACTTAATGAATATAAAGTATGATTAAAGACATCATTATCTTCTAAATTGTCTAATCTCCCATCAAATCCTGATGAAATAGCAGTTATTTTAGTCCAATTTACATTGGCTGAACCTGGGAATCTGAATCTTACGTTAGATGAGCCTGCAAATCTTAATATAGCATTTGTGGAAGTAATATAATTTGCGGTATTAAATGAATGAAGAGCCGTGTTAGCTGAATGTTTATATGAAGCATAACTTAATGAACTTGCTTGAAATCTAAAATGAACATTTGATGAATCTGCATATCTGGTTTTGGAACTCCCAGATATATCATCAACATATTTTTTCCTGGCTGCCGCTGAATTGTAAGTCGGATGACTTAATCCTGATATCTCGGACGTACTCATAACTATTGTTGTAGTCATATTTACCTCTAATTAGACATATAAGTAGTAATAATAACTAAAAAATGTATTAATACTACTTATATTTGTGCATGCCAACGGATAACTCTACTTCCAGCTGCAGTTATAGCAACTGTAAAATTAGTTGCATTTGGGTTATATACGGCATATGCAAATGTTACTAAGCCACTAGGAGTTACATTTATTATATTTGGTATTCCAGATAAACTATGTGCTATGGCTTTTGAACCGGTAGTTATTGCTGCCCATCCATAATTAGCTGCAAGATAAGAACTTGATATCTTTGCATGGAATGAGTGAGCTTTTAATGCTTGAGCAGATGCTTTGGCAGGTTTTGCTTGTGTAGTTAATTTTTGAGCTGATGCTGTGTACCAATTATATGCCGCTGAATATTCATTTCCAGATGACATATAAGTTGCTGCTTGTTTAGCATTACTTGATATTGTTGCATATCCAATAACTTCTATGTCGTTTGCATTTACTTTAATACCTGTACCAGCCCCAACAGCTATATCTCTTGTTGCTTCTAAAGTTCCTCCGCCAGTTAAACCTACTCCTGCAGTTATAGAAACTGTTGAGTGGTCTATGTGCTCATTTGCCACAAAATTCGTAGTTGCATCGTGGTCTACATCTGAACTCTCGTAGAATGCAATTGCTCCAGATGCTTGCCCCTTCTTTGCATTACTTGATATCGTACTGTATCCCAAAACACTAATTGTTTGTGCTACGGAACCACTAACTTTAACTGTGGCTGTAAATGGAGTAACCCCAGTTGATGCAGCCAAAGTTTGGAATGCTGCACTTTGAATTCCCCCACCAGCTGCCTCTGTTATCCTTCCAGATAGAGCTCCAGAAACAACGTCTAGATAATTACGATTTACTGCACCAGATTTATAGGTTGGCCATTTAACTCCTGATATTTCATATGCTATAAACGGTATGGTTGTTGTCATTTATTTTTTTTTTCTCCTTAAAAACATATGGTATTAAGTTGAGGCATACCAATATACATATTTATTGTTTACAGTAGTTAGATTTACATGTATATAACTAGAATCAACCCTTGTTTTAATTCCAAAATTTACATTTCCACTTGGCGTTACACTCCAGAAGTTTGGCTTTGATGTAAGAGTGTGAGATATGGACCCGCTTCCGCCATATATTTGCTGTAATCCATATGCCCTAGATCTTGATGGAGCAAATTTTACTATAGCATTACTAGATATTATATCAACATATCTTTTATTTGCAGCTCCAGAATTGAAGTAAGGTTGTCTCAATCCCGATATAGTATCACCTATAGCTGTAAAATTAGAAGTTAATATAGTCCCGCTACTTATTTTTGTAGAAGATATGGAGATTAAATTATATATTGACTTTGAATTCCAATCTTTATCTGCATTTATTACTAAATCAGATAAATTAGTAACTCCTCCGGTTGCACCAGATTTCTTTGGTTTCCAAGCAGACAAACTTTCATCCCAAATAATTCCAGAGTTTAACCAAGCGTGAGAATTCCAATTATTTCTCTTAAATGCTGAACTCGCAAGATATTTTGTTAGAGCTGACGAGCTCCCAACATATTTATATTTTATATTTCCAGATATGATATCTATATATCTCTTAGATGCCGCAGCTGAAGGCCAAATTGGCAGAATTAATCCAGATATTGTATTTGCATTTAAAGATATGGAATTAGCATATAATGTACCACCAGAAGTATGTTGGGATGATACATAATTCCACACACCTGTACTAGGTCTAAATCTAGATATTGCTTGTGTACTTCCAATATAATTAGATATACTAATAACTGCAGCCCCACCTATAACTTGTCTTGTTTGGTCTAAAGAAATTGGACCTGTTGCTGTCAAATTTCCTTTAGTTAAAGCTGGTTCAAATTTACCTGTAGAAGTTGAAGCATAAGCTCTAGATAATTTACTGGAAGATAATGTGTACCACGAACCTAGAATAGAACCAGAAGCTTTACCATCTTTAGCATTTGATGAGATTGTGGAATAACCAAGTAAAGATATGGATGGTGTCGAATCTACATATTTAAATTCAGAAGTTAACATTCCACCTACAGCATCTTGAGCCATCTCGTCTGTATAACCACCAGCACCAGCTATTGAATCATCTACATATTTTTTGTTCGCTAGTTGTCTATCATCTGTCGGTGCATTAAGTTTTGTATAATATGTACCACCAGAATATAATTGAGAAGAAACATAATTCCATCTCGAAGAACTTGCCCTAAATCTAAATCTCACATTTGATGAATTTGCATACCATGATTTATTAGAGGACCACGTCCATAATTTGTGTAGACTACCAGATGTTTTAATATTTACATTTGAACTTCCAGGGTAATTGTTATTAAGTAAAGTTGTTAAATCGGATTCAGAATCGTAAAATTTAGATATAGCAACAGATGATGCAACATATAAATTATGGTCAAATCTATCGTAGACTCTTGCAGATGAATTTATAGTTTTTGTTAATTTAACCCCAGAGTTATAGAAATAATGTAAATTACCACTAAAACCAGTATATTGTTGATATTGAGTCTTATTTAATGAAGAAACTGCATAATATGCATATGCACCGCTCCAAGCAACATCAGAACCACCAACAACCTCAGCCCAAGTTAATCTATTTGTTTCATCCCATTGTAAATAATATCCATCTATTGGAGCATTAGATATTTTAAGATAAGGTTCTGTAATGCTATTAGTGGATATGGCAGATGATGGTAGATAAGAAGCGTAAGCACCCCCACTAGTACCTATAACTTGGTCGGCATCAACCATACCTATAAATCCATCATTTTTTGGAGCCACTTTGGCTATAAGTTCTATTGCCATTAAGTAGTCACCACCGTAGTAGAGCCGAGATTACTATTTTCTGAACGCCAAACATAATAATCCTCTGTCCATCCATTGGAATTAGTAATACTAACAGTTTCTGGATCTTCGAAACCACCTTCAAACCCACCAACCCAAAAAGTAATGGTTCCTAATCTCTTTGGAAATGCAAATAATAGATATTCACCAACCCCAGAATTTACAGCATCCCAAGTTTGAGTATTATCGTTAGTTATCTCACTGTTAGCTAATCCTTCCACATCTGCCTCTGTAAATGTATCTGTTTTACTAGTAACTCCATAATACAATGGATTAATCGAAGCTACAGATGTTGTTGTAACTAGGGAAGAGTTACCAAGATTTGGAAGATTTGATGCATATACTTTATAGTTCTCTGTATAACCTGCAGAATTGACTACAGAAACATATGCATGACCTGAAAAGGCACAAGATATACTATTAAATAAGAATCCTGTTCCACCATCACTCTCGTAATCGCTACCGCTTGGTATACTTGTATATGTTGCTGGAAACGCAAATACTAAATATTGTCCTGCACCGGCATTAATTGAAAAACTACTAGTTTGGTCGTTACTTATTGTACCAGTTAAACTTTCTATATCAGCTTCAGAAATTGACTTATTTTTAGTTAATACACCATAATATATGTAATTTCTAAAGTATATAGATGTTTCTGTTTCAGTGTCTGTATCTGAACCAGCTTGTGCACTCAATCTAAAACTCAAATAATAATCTTTTGCAGCCGGATAACTTATAGCTTTTGTACTATTTGACCCAGCTGTATATGCAGGTCCAGTCATTTCTCCTATTGTACCAGATTTAGAATAACTTGTAGTATTATATCCAATAGTTACCCAAGTTGTAGTTGGTGGTCCATTATTATATGTAGCTGTATAAGACATAGCACTTTGAGCCTTCCAAGTTCCAGTTCCTATAAGTTGTGTTGTTGATTCCCCATCACTAAATGAGGCGATTGTGAAAACAAAGGTAGCATTATAGGCTGCAGGAACCCAATTTGTTCCATTCCATTTTAAAACTTGGTCTCTTGTAGGCTCAGTAGATTTAGTGTCAACATCTTCAAGCATATTAATTTCTGCAATACCAGATTTAAACGCTATAGAAGATATAGCGTAGAATCCAGATGCACCAGACCATGCTACATCTTCTCCACCTAATCCAGAAGCCGCATAAAGAGTATGATCAAATATATCCTTTACTCTCTGAGCTGAAGCATAAGATTTTTTAGTTAATCCAGATACAACATAGAATTGATAAGCTCCGGACCATAATCCTAATGTACTGTGGGTGTGTGAAGCTATAGAGAATATTCCCGTGCTTGTAGATATATATGCTGAATGTAGCTTTGCTCCAGAATTTGTAAAATAATGACCTAATGACGAAGGATAATATCTAGATTTTACCGCAGAACTACCTGGGAATCTTATTCTAATATTACTAGAATCTGCATAAAGTTTCTTTGCGTTAGAAGAATAATTAAATAATGAATCTACTCTTGTATCCAAATTAGACGAAATAGTATTAATTAAAGATCTTGTTACATTGGAAGATGTAATATAATCTATATGATTAAATATATCTTTTACTCTTTGACCAGAACTATAAGCTTTCTTTGTAAGAGAGGAAACCGAATAATATCCTAATGCACCAGACCAGGCAACATCTGAAGTTGATATACTAGATGCTTTATATAATGTATGGTCAAACAAATCTTTTACTTTTTGCCCAGATAGATATCCTTTTACTGCATTTGTGGATATATTAGTATAACCTAATACACTTAAAGATAATGCCGCACCTTGACCAGAAATTGCTCTAGTATTATCTACCCAAGGAGTTAATCCAGTGGAAGCATTAAGATAAACCCAACTGGATGTTCCACCTCCTCCCCCAGTTAAATCTGTTTGTGCTGACCAGAAATTATTTGAGACATCCCATTTTAGTACCTTTGCACTAATAGGTGTAGTCAGTTTTGAGATATTTAATCCTGCTATTTTTCCAGATGCATTATATTTTGAAATTATACTAGACGAACCCGGGAATCTAAATCTTACATTACTAGAATTAGCATATAAAGATTTATTACTAGACCAATTAAATAAACTATCTATACGAGTATCAATATTAGATGAAATATTATTTATTAAGTTTCTATTTACAAGTGAACTTGCTGGATATAATGACTTATTGGATGAAAAGTTGTATAAGGAGTCAATTCTTATATCAATGTTGCTAGATATAGCATTTATCAAAGACCTATTTATATTTGCACTCCCAGCAAAGATTGATAAAGATTCGGTTTCGGTATAATATCTATTATCGTGAGTATGGGAAGAAGCTCCGTATTTATTTAGAGCGTTTGAAGACCAATTAAATAAAGAATCTATTCTTGAATCTAAATTGGATGAAATTGAATTAATTAAATTTCTATTAACTTGTGAACTTCCAGCGTAAAGTCTCCTAGCATTTGAAGAATAATTAAAAATAGAGTCTATTCTAGTATCTATATTGGAAGAAATAGAATCTATTAAAGCCCTGCTAACGCTAGAGCTTGCAGCAAAAAGAGATTTAGATTCCGTTTCTGTATAATATCTTGAATCGTGAATATGTAAAGTGGTATCACCACTATCAGTTAAATCTACCCATTTTGTACCCCCGGATTGTAAGTATCTTAATCTTGCATTACTAGAAGTAGCTTCGGTAAAATCAACAAAGTCATCCCAATCTTGTGATTTTATTAAATCCCCTGGAGATTTATTATCGTTAAAAGCCATTTATAATCCTATTAAACAAATAAATATGAATTAAAAAAATATTAAACATAGAATCATATACTCATTTAATTAAGCGACACTGAAAAATGTTAACTGCTTTAACCAATAACATATATGACTCGTCCATTAATGTCTCCTGGATTTTGATTTTCTTTCGGCTTCTTTATAAGCCTTTTCCTTTTCTTGATATTCGTAAATTATATGTTGCTCTAAGAATGCTACACCTAGCGGGTCTCTTTTACGTAAATCACCTAATTCCATAGGAGTTTTATGTAATAGTTTACAGATTTCCATTTCTAGGTGCCCAACACCACTATTTACGAAAGGATTTCATCTCTTCTTCTGACACTGGTCCAGCTTGATTAGCTTTAATTAGTTCTGTTATAAAACTTTGTAGTGAGAAAAAGGATATTTTTGTTTTCCAAAACTCTTCATTTAGAGTTGTATCTACTGATAATTTTGCAGCTATTTTTGGCAATTGGTCGTAAACATCCAACATACGCTGGATTGACTTTTGATCCATTCTTCCTTCATACATAGCAGCTTCTGTAGATAATCTCATTATACTAATCATTTCCTCTTGGGTTGGTCTCCTAGCCTTAATAGTTCTACGAGTCTCTATTGAGGAATTAAATACAACATTCAATAAATCTTCTTTATAATCCCGTTCTAATTTATCTCGTGTTGCTATTTGCTTCAAAATTTCTTGTAAATCCCCTTGTTCTTTCTTTTCCACTTTTTTTTCTAATTTTTCTTTTTCTAGTTCTAAAGGTGTTTTCGCTTCTTCTACCATAAAAACGCACCAAATGCATATAATGCATTTAAAAAATAAAAATAAATACATACATAAAACATCTATTAGTAATTACGGCCATATACTATCTGCAATGACAGTATAACTTCCAGTTCTCGATGTGGATATTTTATATGGATATAAAACTGTGAAGTCCACTGAACCTTCTGTTATATCTTCAGCTGACCCAAGAGTAAAGTCGAATCCTGTAACTTGGCAACTTCTTAGATAGAAGTGTAATGAATTTGTACCGCAATTACCAGATATACCAAAATTTGTACCATTAATTAAGCAACCTAGCATTACACCTAGACCCGTATTATACATCTTACAACCAGTTAAAGAGCCTTCTGCAGTTAATGCACCGGCTATAGAATAGTTAGCTATTTCTCCCACAAGTTCTTGTTCCACGGTTCCTTTTGCTAATGTAAGAGTAAAATCTGACACTGCAAAACTTCCGTGAGCTGTCATAGTTGTTCCTGGGGCTGCTGTACCACCTACAAACCAAATAGCTGCATCATTACCTTTATAAATTGTTGGGTTGGATTGTGCCATTTTTTATCACCCCTTCACCGCCCCACCGGCATAAACCAATTTTTGTGGGATCATATCAATAAAATCAATACTTGCATTCGTGACGGTTCCAGCATCTCCAAGTGTCACATCATAACCAGTAACTTGGCATGATGTTAGATAGAAACTAATATATGATGCTTCCAAAGTAGAAACATTCCCAGAAATAGCTATATATTTCGTGCTAGTCTTATATGTTCCTGTATCAACCAAGTTTTCTAATAGAATATCCAAATTTCCACCGAACTTTGACAATGTTAATGAACCATCACAAGTAACCGATCCTCTCGCTGTATAAGGACCAGGTACTCCTATTAAAGATTGAGTAACCGTGTCACTACCGAATGTTAAAGTGAAATCACCGATTCCGTATGTATTATATGAGTAAGATGAGCTATTACTTAGAATTGGGATAGTCCCCGCGTTATGTGAACACATATATATTCTTGCGTCTCTTCCTGTTACAGTACCTACCATACTTTTACCTCTTTATATTAAAATTTTAAATACATATGACATTAATCTTCACTAAATCTTGTGTAAGTATATGTTTGTAGTTTTCTATACGCATTAAACGCTTCTTCATACATATCTATATCGTTCATTTTTTTACATGACCCAGAAGCTATCAATAAAGGAACAATAGCGTCTGCTATTGAGTAAGTCTGCTTTCTGCTGGTTCTGGAATAGATATCTATGGAAAAAACAAATGTTTCTTCCCTAATTCTACTTCCAGCCGGTGAAGTTCTATAACCAAGATAACCCTTATCCATACCTGATATTTGATTAATAATCACGCATGGGAAGTTATCCATTGTTTTCCTCCAACCAACAATTATATCTTTTTTTGGAACTAAAGAAGTTACCGAACTTGAACTAACAATATAACTTCTAATATCAATTAATGCGTCACTTGACATATTAACCTAAAGAATTAATTAAATTATTCTTATATCTTTCATATATATTAAGAACAGCATCTCTTTCAGATATCATTGCCTGTGTAAGATAAAATTTTCCCTGGATATTTCCAAGTATTTTATACCCGAAATATTCTGTATGTCCTTCCTGTGCACCTATAGGCATAGGACCTAAAGCCGGGTCTCTATTATATATATAAAATCCACCATATTCCATCAATTTCGCATGAGGTGATGTATAAGTTAAACTTCCTTTTATTCTTTTACCTTCAGACCAAGTTTCTATTACTTTACTATCTTCTATACTCTGTTCCTCTGCACCATATTGTACCCCATGACCCCATATAAGATTAGAATTAAGATTCTCCATTGCCTTTAAATGGATATGTTGTAATGCTTCGGCTGTAGCTTCTATTGCATACGATTCGATTCCACATTCTAATTTCTTTAGCTTTCTTTTCAAGTCTCCTTCTACTTTTGCTGTCATCCAAGCCGTGGTCATATTTGTTCCAAGAGAACTGTTTTATGATGGGTATTACTATCTATCATAGTTTCTCTAACTCTATATAAATCTGAACCATACACAACTCTGTCTCCGGTGTTTATATTTTCTGAATAATCCATAAAACACTTGTATTTTACATCGTCGTACTTTCCAGTAGTTAGTATAGATTCCTTATCTGACAAGTGATACAACACTGAATATGGACTAACCCTACAAGTTATACCTGTCGCAGTTTGTGTTGAATAAGAATATGCCCACTCTCCAAAATCGTTCTGAGATGAATATGGAACATTCTTATATATTTTATGAATTAACAATCCATCGAAAGACATATTAATCGTTTACTTTGTAAAAAGGCCATTTATCACTTCTAGTTCCAGCTATTTCTGCTTCTAGCATCTCTATTGCCATTGTTCTCCAAGAACTAGCTAAATCGTAGGCTGCTGATTTTCCTGAAATATTCCCACCCTTAAACAAAGAATAGGAATAATCTCCTAGTTTTTCTGTTGCTATTTGATTATATTTACTTGCTAAAGAAGGATTTTCTATTACTTTACAAGCAACTAACAGTAAAGCCGGAATTCTACCTTTTTCTGAACTTGTAATACCATAGACAACTTTTATATATTTTTCAACAGATTCTATTTTTAATAGAAGTTCTGCCGTAGATATATCATCGTAATCTAAAGGAGGAGAAAAGAAATTTCTTACCTCATATTCTGGTGCTAAAGTTGGTACGTAATCTACCATTAATCAGACATCTCCCCTAATTCTGGTCTTATTTTTCTAAAATCTAGTTTCTGTTTTGGCTTTATAGTAGAATCTATTGGAAATGGAGATTGCTTAACTACAAATGATTTCTCATTTGTTTTTCCTCCACCCAAAGATCCTGTTATTTCTAAAGATATAAGTTCATCCGATGTATACCCATCTTTATCTCTCATAGCTGATATTCTATCTTTCTCGGAAGTCTTTGAAAGAAAGTTTTGGTTACCTTTACCATGTAACATTATGTTCTACTGTATAATGGAATATATGCAGCTGCACCGGTTGGTCCATATGTTGAACCAGATACATAATGTATTTTAAGCCATCCTAAACAAGCCGCAGTTGACGGTGTATAAGCATTAGTCCAAGTACCTAAACCACAGTTTGTACCGTCATTGTAAACTATAAAACCTCTTCCATCCTCTGATAATTTGAATTTTTCAATTTCTAGGACTGGAATTTTTGCTCCAACCATAATTTAACTCCTTTTATATAACATTAAAAAATAAAAAGTAGAGAGAATCTCTACCTATTTATGATAGATGATACAGGCTGATTTTTCTTGAAGAACATCCGTACCGTATCTCATAGTACAGGATATTCCAATAAGATCGTGGATTGGGTCATCATATT
>CAZNAX010000102.1:0-11528 GCA_964570965.1 uncultured Desulfatibacillum sp. | reverse complement strand
CGCTGCGCACATAGCGCGCCCCGCTGTGCAGCAGCCCGTGGTTGGCGCCGGAAGCCCCGGCGGCAATGTCCCTTTTTTCGACGAGAACCGAGTGAATTCCGCGCAGGGCGAGATCCCTGGCGAGACCGACGCCGGTGATGCCCCCGCCGATGATCAAAACCTGGGTTTCCAACAAATCCCTCCCGAGCGGTTTTTGCCCCATCGATGGCTCCCAGGCCTGCCGGATGCAAGCCTGTCGGGTATCAACAAAACCTTATCATTAAACGCCTACGGTGGCAAAACGAATGGCGCTGCCATCTGGCAGCGCCATATAGTTTGGTTCGGCCAATGCATCGGCCAGCGAGGCGGGCCACAGCCGCAGCGCCGGTGGGGATCTGCCAGGCCTAAAAAAACAAACCGGGGGAGGCGGCCGCCTCCCCCGGAATCGAACTCCTTCAAATTACTGACAGCAGGGGCCGCCGCCAGTTCCCATACCACCGCCGGGCCCCATGCCCCGGCCAGGTCCCATGCCGCCGCCCCGCCCCATACCGCCATGGGGACCGAACCCGCCGCCGAACCCTTTGCCGTAAAGCTGGGGATAGTCCTTTTTCATCTTCAGCCGATGCTCCAGGCGCTTCTGGTCGAGCTCGTTCTCAAAACCGGAAACTTCCTTCTGCAGCTCGGCCGCCTTCTTGGCGTCCGGGTTCTGTTTGGCCAATTCGGCTTTCAGCTCCAGTTCTTTCTGGTAATGCCGATCCCGCAGTTCGCGCGTGCTCTCGAGGAAAGCGCCGCGTTCCTTCTGCACAGTGGCAATTTCCTCATCCGTCAGGTTACCGGCCATCCCAGGCCCGCCGAAACCGCCCCGCGGGCAGTTTCCGGAGCCCGACCCCGCACCGTAACCGCCTCCCCTTCCCCACGCGTAGGAATCGGCCGAATAGCCGATAAACCCCAGCATCGCCAAGACTGCCATAACCATACCCAAATGTTTCGCTTTCATTTTGACTGCCTCCGTTAGGTTTGATGCATTCAAATCGGTTTTCATTCTGGTGTTTAGCAAGGCCGATGCCAAAATTTACGCTGACGCACCATTTTTAAACAACAATTTGAAAACATTAGATATAAAATTAATCTTGACGGGATTACAGCGTGGAACGCGTTTTTTATTCCAAATTAGGCGGATACAATTTATCCAGGCTGGCAGCGTTTACATGGATACTTTGGATACTTAGTATCCATCTTGATCCGCCTGGAAGCTTCAATCCTCTGAAGCTTTAGAATTCCCAGAGAGGCGCAAAACGTGGCAGATCACATGCCCTTTTTCCGGACGAATGAGGTCTTGCACGATAATTGCTCGGCTGGGTCATGGGGTTTTGGCAGGATCTAGTTTAAGTGGACAGCAGGCTGATGGGCTGATGAGCCGATTCTTTTCCGTGGTCGATAGGATCAAGGACACGAAATTCTGGGCCGGCGTGCCGCCCTGGGTGTTGCTGGGTGCGGTTGCGGTGCTGCTGCCGATTTTTGCCTTCATGACCATTCAGAATATCCATCGCGAAAAAGAGTTCACGACCCGCATGCTGGTCGAAAAGGGCGGTGCCCTGATTCGCGCCTTCGAGGCCGGCACGCGATCCGGAATGATGGGCATGCAACGCGGCGGCTTCCAGCTGCAGCGTCTGCTCACCGAGACCTCGCAGTTGCCCGATATCGCCCACCTCATCGTAACCGACGCGACCGGCAACATCATCGCCGACAGCGACCTCGACCGGGTGGGCTCCACTTACGGAAAGGGGTTGAACGTCGCCCTCGTCGCCCAGTCCAAACGCCTCGACTGGCGGATCGTGAAGGGGAATGACGGCACCCAGGTGTTTGAGGTGTTTCGTAAGTTCGAGCCTACCGGACCGCCCGTGGGCATGATGCGAGGTTCGGGCATGCGTCGGTTGCCGGAGGGCTTTGAGTTTCCGCCCGAACCTCCGCGTGTCATTTTCGTTGGCTTGGACATGACCTCCATCGAAGAGGCACAGCGGTCGGATGTCTGGCATGCCGTTCTCATGGGGTCGATCCTCCTGCTGGCCGGATTCGCAGGCATCACCCTGCTGCTGTTGGCCCAAAACTACCGCGCAGCGCGAATGAACCTTTTCCGTATCAAGGCCTTCTCGGACCATGTGGTCGAGAACATGCCGATCGGACTGGTGGCGACGGACAGCCGGCAACGGGTGGCGGTATTCAACCAGGTGGCCGAATCGGTGCTGCAGTCACCCGCCGTGAGCGTCATCGGCCGCCCGGCCAGCCACGCACTGCCGGCATCCCTCTGGTCGCAGATCCAAGCCGTGGCTGCCCCCCACGCCGCCATATTGGAAAAAGAGCTGGACTGCCCGCTCTCCGGGGGCCGCGTGATCCCGCTGGAGATCGGCGCCGGCCGGCTCGCGGATGAAGACGGCCGGTACCTCGGCAGCATCCTGCTCTTCAAGGACCTCAGCGAGATCCGCACCCTGCGCACCGAGATCGCGCGCAACCAGCGCTTGGTGACCGTGGGGCGCCTGGCCGCTGGGGTGGCGCACGAAATCCGCAACCCGCTCAGCTCCATCAAGGGCTTTGCGACCTATTTCCGGGAGCGCTATCGCGAAAACGAGCAGGATGCCCAAACCGCTTCCCTTCTGATCCAGGAGGTCGACCGGCTCAATCGGGTGGTCGGCCAGCTGCTGGAGTTCTCGCGGCCGGTGAGCATTCTCCCGCGCCCGGTCCGCCTGGATCGACTGATCGCGGACAGCGTCAAACTGGTCGAGTCCCAGGCCCGGGCAAAGGGTGTCACGGTCGCTGTCCGGCACCCTGCGGACATGCCGGAGGTTCGGCTGGATGCCGACCGCCTGAGCCAGGTGTTGTTGAACCTATTATTGAACGGCATCGAAGCGATGGGCCGCAACGGCGTTCTGACCGTGGAAGTGAGGGAAACGGCGAATGCCCGGCGGCTCGATATCCGCGTGTCCGACACCGGCATTGGGATACGGCCCGAAGACCTGGCCCACATCTTCGAGCCGTACTTCACCACCAAACCCAGCGGCACCGGCCTGGGGTTGGCCATTGCCCATAATATTATTGAAACGATGGGCGGGGAGATCACCGTGCAGAGTGCTCCCGGCGCCGGCGCCACCTTCATCTTGAAGATCCCGGTCCAATCGGAAATATGAGGAATGGGCGCATGACCGTGAACGGAACTATTTTGGTGGTGGACGACGACACGGCCCACCGCACCATGCTGCGAACCCTCGTGGGCGGCTGGGGGTATGAAATCGAAGAGGCGGACGACGGCGGTGCCGCCATCGATAGGGTCCGGCAGCGGGTTTACGATTTGGTGCTCATGGACGTGCGCATGCTCAAGGTGTCCGGGCTGGAGGCGTTGGCTGCCATTAAGAACCTCAACCCTGCCATCCCCGTCGTCATCATGACCGCCTATTCTTCGGTGGAGACCGCCGTGGACGCCCTCAAGCAGGGCGCCCACGATTATCTCACCAAGCCGCTTGATTTCGACAAGCTGAAAATCACCATCGAGCGCGCCGTGGAGCACACGCGGCTCAAGGAAGAAAACCGCCGCCTGCGCGAAAGCCTCGGCCTGCGGTTCGACCGCAGCCGGATCATCGGCCGCAGCCAGGCTATGGCCAACCTCCTGGATACGGTTTCGCAGGTGGCGCCGTCCGAGGCAACGGCATTGATCACGGGCGAATCCGGTACCGGCAAAGAGCTGATCGCCGCTGCCATCCATTTCAACAGCGCGCGCCGCGACGGCCCCTTCGTGCAGTTGAACTGCGCCGCCATCACCGAAACCCTTCTGGAATCCGAGCTGTTCGGGCATGAAAAAGGGGCCTTCACCGGAGCCGAGCGGCGCCGGGAAGGGCGCTTCCATCAGGCCGACGGCGGCAGCCTGTTTCTCGATGAGGTCAGCGAGATGCCGCTGTCCATGCAGGTCAAACTGCTGCGGGTGCTGCAGGAGCGTGAGTTCACCCGCGTGGGGGGGGATGCGGCGGTCCGAGTGGACGTCCGTTTGATCGCGGCCACCAACCGCCGGCTTCCGGATCTCATCGCCGCCGGCAAATTCCGGGAGGACCTGTATTACCGCCTGAATGTGGTCGGTCTGTCCGTCCCGCCCCTGCGGGAGCGCCGCGAGGACATCCCCTTGCTGGTCCAGCACTTTCTCGAATCCTTTGCCCAGCGCAACCGCAAGCCGATCAAGGGCGTCACCCCACAGGCCATGGACCGCCTCATCCGTTACGGCTGGCCGGGCAATGTGCGCGAGCTCATGAACGCCGTGGAGCGGGCGGTGGTGCTGGCCCGAACGGATTATCTGCCCGCGGAGGATTTTGCATGGGTGCCGGCCGAGGAGCCCTCCCATGCCCCCTTGGAGCCTGCAGCGGCCGCCTCCGAAAATCTGGCTCTCGATGAGATCGAAAGGGCCACCATCCTCAGAGTGCTGGAGGCGGCCGGCGGCAACAAGAGCGAAACGGCCCGCCGCCTCGGAATCACGCGCCGCACCCTGCATAAAAAGCTGAAGGCCTATGGTGTCATGAAATGACTGGGGGGGATCTTCGAGAGTTCATCGCCGCAGAGGACTCTCTTACCTTTACTTGCCGACGATAAGAATTAGTTTGATAAAAAAATCGGAGAAATGGATTGAGTGACTTACGATGAACGCTCCAAACACCGAGATCGTACGCTGCCCGAGCTGCAATGCGGGCAACCGAGTCCCTGCTGAACGCATGGGAGCTGCCTCCGCCAAATGCGGCAAATGCCAGGCGGCCCTCTTCCCAGAACGCCCCTCGGCCCAGACGGCCGAAGCTTATAAATTGCGCTGCTCCCAGTGCGGCGCCCGCAACCGCGTTCCCGGCACCCGGCTGGACGCCGCGCCCAAATGCGGTAAGTGCGGCGCCCGGCTGCCGACTGCAGAGCTGCTGGCCCCCCAGCCCGTCATGGTGACGGACGACAATTTTGAAGCCAAGGTGCTGAAATCCCCCCTGCCCGTGCTGCTTTTTGCCTGGGCGCCCTGGTGCCCGACCTGCGGAGCGGTCGTCCCGATCGTGGATCAGTTCGCCTCCGAGTCCAAAGGCCGGATCCGGGTCGGAAAGGTCAATGTGGATGCCAATCCGCAGTTGGCCGGTCGTTTCAACATCATGAGCGTTCCCTTCCTCTTTGTTTTCGACAACGGCGAGCTCAGGGAAAGCATGCCCGGCGCGCTCCAGAAGCATGAGCTCATGCTGAAACTGGCCCAATACCTATGACGGCCAAGCGCCACGCCCTCCGAGCCCGGTGTCGCAGGCCCTCTGCCGTTGCTGCCGCTCGCATCGCCGACACGCTCCGTGAGATCTTGATGCGCGGCCTGGATCTCACCAACGAGACCTTGCGCTTCATCGATTCCACCTTCTCCCAGCCATCGGCGGCTGAGCTGGCGGCGATTCTCCAGGCGGATACCGCTCCCGAGCGGGATAGCCTGCTCGAGCTTCTATTCTCTCCGGACGAGCCTCTGCAGATCGAGCTCGAAGGCCGGCTGAGCCGGCCGCAAGGAGAGCAGCCCCCCGCCGCGGAGGACGTGGTCGCAGGCCTGGTGGCAACGCCGCTGGCGGTGGCCTTCCGTTTTCCGGACGGCCGAGGCGTGCTGGAGGTGGACATGACGACCCCCTTGGCCCGCCGGCTGGTCACAGGGCTCGGGATCGACCGGGTGCTCCCGAAAGGCATCGCCGAGGCCATAGCGGCAAACGTCCCCGGCCCCGGCGGTCAACGCCTGCGCGTCATGCTCCGCAACGCCCGCTTCGGTTTCGCGCCGGCGAAAAACGAATTTCTGTTCGCGTTGATCCCGCACTTGGACGTTCAGGACGAAGACGGCTGGAAGGCCTTTGCGTTTGCCTTGGAGCTGCTTTCGGAGATGGAAGCGTCCGCTGACATATACCCGGCCCTGGCTGCACGAAAGAAATGGCTGGCCAAGGCGTTGCACCATGGCCAGCGGCTGCGCGAGCACCTGGCCCAGTCCAACTTCGAAACCCTCCTGAGCCGGGGCCAGCGCTTGATCTGGGTGGATGAGGCTCTGGCCCGGCGCCAAATGGGCTATATCGACCGCATCTGCAGCGCCGTCTTCGGTCGCATTCTACCCGTCGATGCGGACGGATGGAGCCAGTCGGTTGACATCGAGGTCCTTCAGAATGCTGCGGACCTGCGGCAGCGCCCGACCTGAGCCGGCCCGCAATTCCGTTTGACTTCCTCTGCGGAAACCTTTAGTTTCAACCGCCGGTCCGAACCGGCGAAGATTATTTCACAATACGAAGGCAATCACTCCCATGGTTCGGTTGAACAGAGTCTGGCATGCATCCCTGGCGCTGGCGCTCATGGCGCTATGCTTCCATCCCGGTTTGGCGTGGACTGCCGAGAGCCTCCCCCCGCTCGACTACATTCTCAAGGAGGTCGAGAAACGCTACACGGGGTCTCAATTCGCCGCTGATTTTCTCCAGGAATCCACCATCAAATCCATGGAAATTACGGATTTCGCTTCGGGTCGGCTGTATGTGCGCTACCCGGGGATGATGCGCTGGGAATATGAAAAACCCGAGCGTCAGGTCATCATCACCGACGGCAAGAAGTTGTGGATTTTCCGACCGCAGGACAACCAGGTGATGGTGGGCGGTGCGCCGGTCTTTTTCCGCGACGGCCAGGGCGCCAGCTTTCTGTCGGACATCGGCCTGGTGCGGAAGAAGTTCAACATTCAGCTGGTCCGGGCGGAAGGCGAGTATCTCTACGAGCTGAGAATGAAGCCGATCGAGGGCGCGGCGAACATTTCCGAAATCCGCCTCTATGTCGTCCCGCGGTCCTATCAAATCGCGCGGATCGTCACGCTGAACGACTACGGCGATGACACCCGCATCGACATCGTAAGCCCCCAGTTCAACGCCAATCTCGATTCGTCGCTGTTCAGTTTTGAGATCCCACCGGGTGTGGACGTCCAGAACCTCGAAGAATGACGGCGTAACACACCCAACCTCGGCGTTGCGCTGCGCCCGACCGCGCTACGGCGTACCGGGTGTACGCCTCGCGCCGCCGGCCTTGCGCGCCTTGATCTTGGGCGTGTTACGCCGTCATTCTCTTTTGCACCAAACTATTGGCAGATCATCCATCTCCCCTGCGGGACAAACACAACCCGGGAGAGCATCGAAGGCGGGTATCGTGTGGTGCCAGCAGAACTGGCAGGATGGGATTCTGAAAAAGAATTGGTGAAAACTTAAAGGCCCAGATCACGCCCAAGGGCAAGGCGCCCCGGGGGTTCGAAAGCGCAGCGTACGAAAGTACGTGAGCATTTCGAACTCCGGGGCAACGCCGCCCTTGGGTGTCAGATGGGCCTTTCAACGGGCCTTTACGCGCGGCTGACCAGCTCGTCCGGGATATCCGCGTTGGTATAAACCTTCTGGACGTCGTCGCAATCCTCCAGCATGTCCATCAGCTTCACCATTTGGTCGGCCTCTTTGCCGGCCAGCGCGGTCGTATTCTGAGGCAGCATGGTGACTTCCGAGGAGATGTAGGGCGCTTGCAACTCGTCGATGGCCGTTTTCACGGCTTCGAAATCCTCGGGTGCCGTGATGACCTCGAAGGTGGTTTCGTCTTCGCGCACATCTTCGGCGCCCGCCTCCAGCGCCTTCTCCATCAGCTTTTCCTCGTCCACCGTCTGGCGCTCGATGGCGATGTAGCCCTTCTTCTTGAACATCCAGGCGACGCAGCCGTTGGTGCCCAGACTGCCGCCGTTCTTGCTGAAAATATGGCGGATCTCCGCCACCGAACGATTCTTGTTGTCGGAAAGTGACTCGACCAGCACGGCCGCGCCGCCCGGGCCGTAGCCCTCATACAGGCTCTCCTCGTAGTTCACCCCCTCCAACTCGCCGGTGCCCTTCTTGATTCCGCGCTCGATGTTTTCCTTCGGCATGTTCTCCGCCCGGGCCGCCAGAACCGCTGCGCGCAGCCGCGGATTGCCGTTCGGGTCTCCGCCGCCCATGCGGGCGGCCACGGTGATTTCCTTGATCAGCTTGGTGAAGATCTTGCCGCGCTTGGAATCATTGGCACCTTTCTTGTGCTTGATGCTCGCCCATTTATTGTGACCTGACATGGGGTCCTCCTGTTTTACCCTTCCCGATGAGGTATATTTCCCTGCTGGCCTTGCGGCAGCTCTGAGGTTTGAAAATCCTGCATTCCGAAAAGCCGGATTTGACCGTTGCGGTGAATGCCTTGAAATCCTCGCCTTGAAAAATTTTGCAGACGAACGACCCGCCGGGCCGCAGCACCCGGCGGGCGATAGCGAGCGCCGCCTGGCACAAATGGTGGGAACGCGCCGCGTCCACCCCCCGGCTGCCGGTGGTCGCGGGGGCCATGTCGCTCAACACCACGTCGAATGGCCGCCCGAAAAACGCCTCCGCACCGTCGACCAACTCAAAGACATCCTTCGTGTGAACCCTGACGTGCGCCGGCAGATTGACCGCCACCGGCGTCAGATCGACCCCCACGATGCAACCGGACGGACCCGCGAGGTCGGCCGCATACATGAGCCAGGAGCCCGGCGCGCATCCCAGATCCAGAACGGCGTTTCCGGGCCGTACCAGGCCGAATCGCTTCTGGATCTCCTGGAGCTTATACACGGACCGGGCCGGGTAATGCTCCTTGCGGGCCTGCCGTGTGTAATGGTCTTCCCACTGATGGGTCTTGGATGCCGCATGTCTCATAAATACGATGGGTCGCTTCGTGGCTCAAGTGGAAACATGATATGCAAAATAGAATTGTATACAACGGCAAGCTTATCTAAGTCAATCCGTTAAAAAAGCGCTTCGACGGCTTCGGACACCGATCGCACTCCGACGATCCGGATGCTATCGGCATCCGGCAGCCGCTTCAAATTGCTTTGCGGCAGAATGCAGCGGTCGAAGCCCATTTTGCGCGCTTCGAGGATGCGCTGCTCCGCCTGGCCGATGGCCCGCACCTCTCCGGTCAGACCGACTTCACCGATAACCACGGTCCGGTCGGAGACGGGCTTGTCGAGGAAACTCGAAGCGATGGCCGCCACGATGGCCAGGTCCACGGCCGGCTCCACCACTTTCACACCACCGGCGACGTTCATGAAAATATCGTAGCCCATGAGGTGCATGCCAACCTTTTTTTCGATGACCGCCGCCAGCAGCGCCACGCGGTTTGGATCCAGCCCCAAAATGGTGCGCCGCGGCGTGCCGAAGCTGGTGCCGCTGGTGAGCGCCTGCAGTTCCACCAGGATCGGCCGGGTGCCCTCCATGCTGGCTGCCACCACCGAACCCGCGGCGGCCGCCGGCCGCTCGGAGAGGAAGACCGCCGACGGGTTGGTCACCTCGTCAAGTCCCTTGTCCTTCATTTCAAATACGCCGATCTCATTGGTGGAACCGAAACGGTTCTTGACCGCCCGCAACACCCGGAAGATGTGGTTGCGGTCCCCTTCAAAATAGAGCACCGTGTCCACCATATGCTCCAGGAGCTTCGGACCGGCGATGGCGCCGTCCTTGGTCACATGGCCGACCAGGAAGGCCGGAATACCGGAGCGCTTGGCCATGAGCATCAGCCGCACCGTGGCCTCCCGCACTTGGCTGACGCTGCCGGGCGCCGAGCCGAGTTCGGGGCTGAACATGGTCTGGATCGAGTCGACCACCACCACTTCGGGTCTCACGGAGTCGATCATGGCCAGGACCGCATCCACCTCCACCTCGGAGACCACCAGGATGTTGGGAGACACGCTGGCCAAGCGCTTGCTCCTCAGCCGGATCTGGCGGATGGATTCCTCACCGGAAACATAGAGCACCTTGTGCCCCTGGCCGGCCAACCCGTAAAGCACCTGCAGCATCAAGGTGGATTTGCCGATGCCGGGGTCCCCGCCGATCAGGATCAGAGATCCGGCCACGATCCCGCCGCCCAGCACCCGATCGAACTCCTGGATCGCGGTGAGCAGGCGCTTTTCGTTTTCGATTTCGATCGAATCGATCGGCACCGGCGTCGAAGGAGCGACGGCCGCATCGCGCTTGACCGCAAGCCGCCCCGCGGCGGCCTGGCGCTCTTCCACAAAGGAGTCCCACCCGCCGCAGTCCGGGCATTTGCCCATCCATTTGGGTGCCTGGTAACCGCAGGCCTGACAGGTGAAGATGGTTTTGGAGGCTTTTTTCACAATTTAAAATTCCAGACTCTTGTGATATTATAGTTGAAACGTAGCATGTGATGCCTCGCCGGGCAACACCCGCGGTCCCATCCCCCGCTGAACAGCGTGATCGAAGGAGTCAAGCCGAATGTTTAGATTCGACCCTGCACGTCGTCATGGGGCCACGCGCATCCTAATCCTTGCGATGGCCACCCTTTGTCTTTGCCCGTCGGTTTCAACCGCTCAGGAGAGTACCGATCATTTCGCCGCACTCAGACAGAGGCTCATTGTCGATGGGTTCCCCGCGGAATCGGTCTTGCAACTGTACAGCCGGCCAGATGTGTTTGTCGAGGCCGACGGCGTCTCCCGTTTCTTCATCCACAGCGAAGCCAAGCTGAACTACGATCAGTTCAGCACGCCCGAGTCCATCGAGAGAGCTCAGCGCTATCTGCAGGAAAACCTGACCGTCCTGGGCTCGGCCGAGGCGACCTATGGTGTCGACAAGCGCGTGATCACCGCCATTCTGCTGGTGGAAAGCCGCCTGGGCACCCTGTCCGGCAGTCGCTCCGCCCTAAGCACCCTCTCCACGCTGGCCGCCCTGACCGATCCGGCCTTCCAGGAGACCTTCTGGCGCATCATCCCTCCGGAACGGCGCATCACCCGCGAGCGCTTCAACGAACGGGTTCAAAAACGTGCCGAATGGGGTTACCGCGAACTAAAGGCCTTGCTGCGCTATGCGCAGCGGGAGGGGATCGATCCGGCGACCATCGTCAGCTCCTACGCCGGCGCCGTGGGCTACGCCCAGTTCATGCCGACCAACATCCTGGCCTATGCCCAGGACGGCGATCAGGATGGCCGCGTCGACCTCCTGGTTCACGCCGATGCCATCGCCAGCATTGCCAACTACCTCAAGCGTCACGGCTGGCAGCCGGGCATTGGCCGTGAAAAGCAGGAAAAGGCGATCCATGCCTACAACCCCAGCTCCTACTACGTCAACGCGATCCTAAAGGTCGCCGATCTTCTGGAAGGCTGAGTATGGAGGATTTGAAGGCCATCTTTATTTTCCTGGCGATCTGCGTCCCGTTCTTCATCGGCACAATCTGGGCCGTGGTGGATGTCGCTCAAAAGGACTTCGGTAGCGCAGGAGCGAAAGCCAAGTGGTGGGTGATCGCCTCGATCCCGTTCGCAGGCTTTATCGTCTACCTGCTGGCCGGCTTCCGCAAGGGCAAAAAGGCAGCCTGACGCGGCTCTTTTTCAAATTCCATTTGACAAGATTCGAGGTATCCTGCTACAAAGTCGCCCTGATTTCGCTTGAAGGTCCCATCGTCTAGCGGCCTAGGACACCGGCCTCTCACGTCGGTAACACGGGTTCGAGTCCCGTTGGGAC
>CAZNAX010000101.1:0-11652 GCA_964570965.1 uncultured Desulfatibacillum sp. | reverse complement strand
TGCCTCCGGGAAGTCAAGACCCGACGAATCCTGCTCACTCATGCATCTTCTCCTTGACGAAACGGAAACGCGTTGAACATGACACGGTCTTCAGGTCATTGGAGTTTGATTTTGGCGAATTTGGAGCCCTTTAGCGATATGTCTGCCGCGATGAAATCATCGCGCCGGCTATTTCATCTGCGATAGCCAGGTCGGCCGGGCGAACCATTTCTGCCTGAGCTCATTCATGTACCCGGCCTTCTCCAGGCTGTGCAGGAAGTTCCCCAGCCAGTTGAGCAGGTGCGGGTCGCCCTTGGGAACGGCGATGCCGATGGGTTCGTAGGTGATCGGGGCCACCACCGAAACCAGGCCCGCCTCGGGCTTGCGCAGGACCGCTACCGCGCAGATGGGAAAGTCGGCGATCATGGCGTCGGCCTTGCCGTCGACCACCATCTGGATGGCGTCGTTCTGGGTGCCGGCCGTCAGCAGCTTGGCCTGCGGCGCACCCTTGCTGATCACGGCTTCGCTGGTGGACCCTTTCAGGGCGACAAAGGTGTATTGCGGGCTGTTCACGTCAGGCAGACCCTTGGCTTGGGCGATGCTGCTGCGCTTGGTGAGAAACGCCTTGCCGGAAGTGAAATAGGGTCCTGCGAACGCCGCTTTCAGGTTGCGGTCCGGGGTCATGGTCATGTTGGAGATGATCATGTCGATGCTCCCGGTTTCGAGGGCGGGCAGGAGACCTTTGAAATCGATCCGCTGCATGTTCAGTTTGACGCCCATGGCCTCGGCGATCATCGTGGCCACGTCGACATCCATCCCGATGATTTTGTCATCCTTGGTGAGCATATTCATGGGCGGCATATCACCGGAAATGCCGACCCGCAGCTCGCCCCGCGAAAGGATGCGGTCCATCACCGGCGACGAAGAGGGCTTCGTCGTCTGGTTCATCTCAGCACAGCCTGCCAACAAGCAGCCGATCATCAACGCCGCAATCATCCAGTTTGTTCTTTTCACGTGCTTTTCTCCCTGTAGTGGTTCAAGCCAAGCTTTTTATGCACTCAGGCATTCGGTGGCGGAGACGGCTGCCAGCACCGCGACCCGCTTCACTCGGCCTGGAATCTCCAGTTCGGCCAACGTGATCTCACGGCCGTTTTGGGGTGATTCCTCTGGAAGCTTCACCCCCATCCAGTTGAGACGCATCCCGATGGTCCTCCCCATCAGAAAGTTGTCGGGGCCGAGCAGTACTTTTTCGAGCTTTGCCAGGAATTCCTGAGGCTTTCCCGATCCGGGCTCAAGCTGCTCGAGCTGCTGGTCGATCTCCTCCAGGAGCTGCCGAGCCTGCTCTTCATTGGCATCATTCGGGTTGCCCCCGGCCAGCAGGCGTTCCAACCCGCGGTGGCGGGAATGCTTGATTTTGAATTGGGCCGCCAGCATGCGGCGTTCTTCGACCAGTTCCTCCCTCACCGAATGAATCCGCAAGATCTCTTCGATGGTGTAGCTTGCCAGGACACTCAACCCGCGTTGAACCAGATTCAGCCGTTTCTCCGCTTCCGTCGCCGCCGGCGCAACGATGCGGTGGTCGTAGAATTCAACGGCCGTTTGCGCCACGTCGCGGCGCATGATTTCGCCCTCCTGGACCGACCCGAAAATCGTTCGCTCCTTTTTCAGCGCCGTGAGCAGCGCCACGGCGGTTTTAACTCCGCTTTGCTGAAAAAATGATGTGAGCTCGGCGCCGTCTTGCAGCAGGGAGCGGATTTCGTCCGGGCTGACAAAAAGCGCATGAATCAACGGGTCCTTGTCCCACGATTCCACAGAAAGGCTGACGGGGCCGGGAATGGATGATATCAGGCCCTCAATATAGCCGAGAGCGTTTTCTACAGGTTTTTGGAGATGCTGTCGATACCCGGAAACTTTGCGGATCGCGGGATCGCTCTCCTGCACCATGCGCTCGATGAGCTCGGCCAAATTCGCTGCCTTTCGCCGCTGCCTTTCTCTCTGCTCGCGATATTGGTTCCAGCGTTCCAGGATTCCCATAAGCCCATCCGTCAACAGCCCAAATGGCCGCTTCTGCGATTTCAGAAACACCTGCGCCAGCGGGCATCTTACCAGGGATCCTGACGATCAGGCGGGTCGACCTCTCCGATTTCTTCATCGACCCATGCGGATAAGAGCGTGTGGCCCACGGCAAGCACGACCGGCCCAACAAAGATGCCGATGAGGCCGAAAGCGATCAGGCCGCCGACGACGCCGATGAAAATGAGCAGCAGCGGCAGGTCGGCACCTCGCCGGATCAGAATGGGGCGCAAAAAATTGTCCATGGTTCCGACCACCAGGGTCCAGAGCAGCAGAAACGTTCCCCACCCGGCGCCGCTCGTCCAGTAAAGCCAGGCCACCGAAGGCACCAGCACGAGCAGGGGACCGATTTGGGCGATCGCCAGCATGAACATCACCGCCGTCAGAACCGCGGCAAACGGAATTCCGACGACGGCCAGACCGATGCCGCCCAGGACCGACTGGGCCAATGCGGTCACCACCACCCCGAGAGCGACCCCGCGCACGGCCTGCCCGGCCAGGCGGATCGAATGCTCTCCCCGGGGTCCTGCCAAGCGGTGGCCGAAGCGCATGAGCCAGGAAGTCGCCGACTCGCCCCGGGCATACAGCAAGGCGGCGAACACCACCGTGAGAAGGAACTGCAGGACCAGCGCACCGAAACCGCCCACTTCCGTGGCGAACCACCGGACGGCGGTGCCTCCATACGGGGCCAGCTTTTTCATGAAATCCTGCAGCCCTGCCAAGGCCACCTTCTCCCATGCCGCGACCAAATCGGTACCAAAGAACGGCAGCCTTCCAAGCCATTCCGGAGGCGGCGGGACCTCAAAAGCGGACGCCGACTTCACCCAGCCGGCAATCTGGTCGGCGTTCGAGACGATCGTGCCGATGGCCAGCCAGAGCGGGATAACCAGGAAGCAGAGCAGGACCGCGGTCATCACCGCCACCGCCAGCGATCGGCGGCCCCAGAGCCGACCCTGGATGGAAACCATCAACGGCCAGGTCGCCGTCGCGATCGTCACCGCCCAAATCGCGGCGCCCAGGAAAGGTCTGAGGATCCACAAGGAGGTGCCGATCAGAACCCCGATAAAAAGCACCGCCAGAACGGTGCGGGTGATGTCGCGTTGAATTCCGTTCACGAAACACTCCTTCACTTTGTTACGGTCGGATGTCGACTCGGTGACGACGCCGCTCCAGATGCCGCTGTGGTCCTGGGCACCGGCACTAAACGAACAGAGCAGGATCAGGACTTATCCCCAGTCAGCGACATCGTCACATGCACGGCGTCGCCCCCATGCTCTGTTATCATGGATAGCCCGCTGCGTGAAAAGACCGTGAGCATGCCTCTGTTTTCTGGAAGGACTTCCGCCACGAAGCGGGACAGGCCTTTCTCGCGCGCGATGGAGGCCAAGTGCTGCAGCAGGATACGGGCCATTCCTTGACGATGGTAGTCTTCCTCGACCGCAAACGCCACCTCCGCGCTGCGCAAGTTGCCGGTCTCTCCGATGACTACGTAGCGACCTGCCCCAATGATGGTCTCATGCTCTTCTTCTCCGATCGTAACCACTAAAGCGACTGCGTTTTCAAAATCAATCTCGGTAGCGGATTTGAGCTCTTCATCGGTCAGCATTTTTTTGTGCTGGAAGAAGCGGGTGTAGATCGATTCAGGATCGAGGTTCTTGAAGGCCGCGACTAACATATTTTTATCATCCGGCCGGATCGAACGGACTTTCACCTCGATTCCGTTTTTAAGCGTTGCGAGTTTATCGTAGTTTGCTGCGTTTATCATGCTGTGCCTCTTTGCCCCTCAAAGCTGGATTGCGTCCTATGATTTTTCCCAAGCTGCGATTGACTACTCCAGGTCCACCTGCACCGGCTTCACCTTCCATATCCGTTCGCAATAGTCCCGGATGGAGCGATCCGAGGAAAACTTTCCCGAGCGGGCCGTGTTCAGAATCGACATTCGGCTCCAGCGCTGCTGGTCGCGAAAGGCCTCGCTTACCCGGTCCTGGCAGTCCAGGTAGGACGCGTAGTCGGCCAATAACAGGTATTCGTCCTTATAGAGAAGGGAATCCATCAGCGACTTGAAGAGGTTTCCGTCCCCCCGTGAGAAGTGCCCGGAGGCGATGCGGTCGATCGCCTCGCGGAGGTCGTCTTCGGACTCGTATGCGCCCCTGGGGTTGTAACCCATAGCCTTCAGCTCCAGCACCTCCTCGACCGTATGGCCGAAGAGAAAGAAGTTTTCCGCGCCCACTTCCTCGAGGATCTCCACGTTCGCCCCGTCCAGAGTCCCGATGGTGAGGGCGCCGTTCATGGCGAATTTCATGTTCCCCGTGCCGGAAGCCTCCTTGCCCGCGGTGGAGATCTGTTCGGAAAGGTCCGCCGCCGGATAGATGTGCTGGGAGTTCTTGACGTTGAAATCGGGAAAGAAGACCACCTTGAGGCGTCCGGCCACATCGGGATCGTTGTTGACCACCTCCGCCACCGAGCTGATGAGCTTGATAATGAGCTTCGCCGTGAAGTAGCCCGGAGCGGCTTTGCCCCCGAAAATGAAAGTGCGTGGTGTGATGTCGCTCCCCGGGTTCTTTTTCAAGCGGTTGTAGAGGGTGACGATGTGCAGCACGTTCAAGTGCTGCCGTTTGTACTCGTGCAGCCGCTTCACCTGGATGTCGAAGAGGGTGTCCGGGTCGACCGCAACCCCCGTCCGTTCTTGGATCAAACCGGCCAGATCGGCCTTGTTGGCCCGCTTGACCTGCCGCCACGCATGCTGGAATGCCGGATCCTCGGCCCATTGCTCCAGCCGCGGCAGGTCCCTTTCCAGGTTGCTGACCCAGGACGCCCCGAGCTTGCCGGTGATCAAAGCCGCAAGCCGCGGATTGCTGAGGACCATCCAGCGCCGAGGAGAGACCCCATTGGTCACGTTGTGGAATGTTTCGGGCTCCAGCTCATAAAAATCGCGCAGCACCGTCTGCTTGAGCAGATCCGAGTGCAGCTCCGCGACGCCGTTGATCGCATGGCTGCCGACGCATGCCAAATGCGCCATGCGCACATGCTTCTCCCCCGCTTCATCGATGAGGGAGAGACGCGCCAGGCGCTGCTCGTCCCCGGGAAACCTCACCCGCACCTCATCCAGAAAGCGCCGGTTGATCTCGTAGATGATCTCCAGGTGCCTGGGCAGCACATGCTGGAAGAGCGGCAGCGGCCATTTTTCCAAAGCCTCCGGGAGCAGCGTATGGTTGGTGTAGGCGCAAGTGCTCCGTGTGATGTCCCAGGCCCGCTCCCACTCCATGAGGTGCTCGTCCACCAGCAGCCGCATGAGCTCCGCGACGGCGATGGTGGGATGGGTGTCGTTGAGCTGCAACGCCCACGCGCCGGCGAAGGTGTCCAGGGGATTGCCGGAGAGAAGGTGGATGCGGATCATGTCTTTCAGCGAACAGGAGACGAAGAAATACTGCTGGGCGAGACGCAGCTGCTTTCCCTGATAGGGCTCGTCGTTGGGGTACAGGACCTTGGTGATGGTCTCGGAGCTGATCTTTTCGTCCACGGCCCCGAAGTAGTCGCCCACGTTGAATGCCTCGAAGTCGAAGGACTCGGCGGCCTCCGCCTTCCAAAGGCGCAAGAGGTTGGTGTTGTTTACCCGGTAGCCCAAGACAGGGGTGTCGTAAGCCACGCCCTTGACCAACCGGCCGGGTACCCAGCGCACGCGGAAACGCCCGGCCGGGTCATGGTAGGTTTCGGTATGCCCCTCGATGCCGATATCGTAAGCGATCTCGGGACGGGCCAATTCCCAGGGGTTGCCGTACCGCAGCCACTTGTCGGTGATCTCCACCTGGTAGCCGTCGCGAATCACCTGGTCGAAGATGCCGAACTCATAGCGGATGCCGTAACCGATGGCAGGTACCTCCAGCGTTGCGAGAGAATCTAAAAAACAGGCCGCCAGCCGCCCGAGACCGCCGTTGCCCAAACCCGGCTCTTCTTCCTGCTGCAGGAGGTCGTTCAGGTCGAGCCCCAATTTGGCCACCGCCTGACGGGTCTCCTCAACGATTCCCAGATTGACCAGCGCGTTGCCGAGGTGCGGCCCCATGAGGAATTCGGCCGAAAGATAGCTCACCACCCGAATGTCCTGTTGCATGAGCGTCTGAACGGTTTTGATCCAGCGTTGAAGCAGGCGGTCTCGCACCGTGAAGGCCAGAGCCGCGTACCAGTCGTGGAGCGTGGCCACCTCCGGGACTCTTCCCTGCGTATAGTAGAGGTTGTCCCTGAGCGCGCTGGCGAGAGTGTCCGGACTCAACCCGGTGCGCGTCGGCTCGTAATCTTTCTTATCAGAAGGCTCAGGTTCGCTAATCTCCGCATGTGCCATGGCAGTTCTCCTGCGGGCCGAATGCAAGCACCGATTGTACACGACAGCCTCCATGCGGCCCATGATGCGGTAGTGGCATTTCCGCCTGTGTGAAAGCGCGTTCGGGTGGGAGGACGATGGCGCTTGAAGCTAACTCAGTCCATGTCACTTGGGTGCGCGAGCGTTGTCCAGAAACAATTTGATTCTTTCGGCCCAGAACTTGAACGCCTCCTCGGCAGATCCCCACTTGCTGAACCTTTCGGTGAACCCCGCGCTCCTCTCATCCTGAGCAGCTGCAATCACATCGTTGGTGGTGGAGTCGAGGGCCATCAGCTCCAAGCTGGTGCTGCCCGATCCGGTCCACGAACCCGTGGCGCCTTTTTTCACAAGGCTGATGCCGATGCCGACCGGAACCACCGAGGTGACGCCGCTGAGTACCGGACGGCTTTGCTTCATATCGGTGATGGCGGTGCGGATTCGAACCACGTCAGGGCCGGGGTCGGCAACGATCGGGTAGGTCCCTTTGAGGGCGTCGACCAGCTGCCGGTTGGCTGCGTCCGCTATTTCCTTCAATTCCTGTGGGTCCATGCCCTTGTATGCCGAATCATCGGCGAAGAAGAAAATCACGCTGTCCAGAATCACCTTGTTGTATTTGGCAAAATCCACTCCCGGTTTCAGCCAACGCATCTTGGCTCCGCCCTCCGGCCCCGGTTTCAACTCCCCGTAATAATCTCCCAGGAATCCTTTGGGGGCAGCGCCCATACCGGTTTTCGCACTTTCGGTCGTTGCACAACCCACCACCAACATGATCCCGATGATCAAAAAGTTGGTCTTTTTCATTTGCGGTGTTCCTCCGTTTTGACAGTTCGAACCCTTGCACCGTAATCGCCAATGGAGAGGGCGGTCGAAATCTTCCCCTGGTTCAACCCGCGTTCGTTTGTTCTCCTATTTCAGCCCGACCTCTTTAAGCGCACCCTTGCATCGATTGCTCACTTTGGCCTCGTTCTTTTCCAGGCACTGCAGCAGGCGCCCTTCCCCTGCCCGCACCCCTGCGCAGTTGGCGGCCAGGTCCGCTTCACACTCGTTGGCCACATAGCTCAAAGCCGCCACGGCGCGTTCCAGCCGCACAGCGGCATCATAAAGGGCGTATTCGCATTTTCCGGATAACTTGTCCTGGTAAGCATAGAGGCAGGCCAGAACCCGGCCCTCGCCCGGGGTCACCGACTTACAGTAGGTTTCGAGCTCCGTTTTGCATCCGGTCGCAACGGTTTCGATGAGCGTTTCTTGCGCAAGCAGGTTGCCGGCAATCCCAAACGACATGACCACGATTCCCATGATACAAAAAGCACGTTTCATGATATCCTCCTATGATAGATGAAAATTCTCCCTTTATTCCACTACGGCAGAGACCAAGAGTTCATTACGGCTCTTTTCAAGGCCCTTTAGACCTCTCGTATCTTTCGTTTGACTTGCGGATGGCTTCAAGTTCATCAGGTGTCATGGTTTTGCTGCTCGCGCAACTGGCAAGGAATAATAAAACCGCTATTATGACTGCAATCGTTGATTTCATAGTGCCTCCAATTGGGGCTACGCCTGATACACTATTCACATTTACGGTGACACGATAGAAGGTACGGCTATCCAGCCCTTGCACTTCCCGCTGCGAGTAAAGGCGATCGCGACTTCTCGTTATCTTTCGGGTGAACTCATCCGCCCAAGCATTGAATTTCATGATTCGCCTTTAAAAAAAATCTGCAGAAGAATCGAACCACCCCTTTGGTACTTCACGCTCACGCATCCCTGCGCCAAAGAAAGGGGCATGAGAAGCGCCGATCTCTGAATGTCTGCACCAAGTTTCCCCTAAAGGCTGAACGATCTTGGCGCCGGTGGTTCGAAAGATACCGGTAGTACATACGTGTGTCAGATAGCCGTCACCCTCCATCCGCAGCATGCCGATGTCATTTCCTCCAGGACTGATTGACCGGAATATCGAACTGGTTCTTGGAAGGCTCTGCTTCGGCAGATTGGCTTTGTGCATGGTTATTCCTTATTGCGCAAAAACGATAATTGTAGCGTAAATGACGAAGAGTATTCCAATCCAGTCACTTGGTTTCATTGCCGAATTCCACAACGCTTTTTCTCTGCTGCCTATATTTCGCCTCGCGCGTATCTGCCTTTCGGCAGCGCTGCATCGTGTTCCGGATCAGGCCGACCAGGACTTCATCCGAAAAGGGCTTCCGCAGAAAGCCGACCGCCCCTTCTCTCAAGGCATGCTCTTCGACCCCCTCTCCCTCGTGGGCCGTTATAAAAATAACCGGCAGATCCATTCCGGCGCGCTTCATCTGCTCCTGAACCTCCAGGCCGGTCATCCCGGGCATCTGCACGTCGATTACCGAACAATCCGCGTCATGCAAGCTGCCCAGGTCCGACAGGAACTCCTGTCCGGACGAAAACGTCCGAACCTGCATGCCCCAGGAGCGCAGCAGGCGCTTGAGAGCCCGGCACACCGCAGGGTCATCGTCGACAACATGGATGAGCGGGGATATGTCCGACAATCGCTTGCCCCTTTTCGCTTGGCCTCATGCCGACAGGTTTTTAAAGAAACTGGTCCACGTTTATTTCTCTACCAGGTATGCTGGAAGATTGAATATAGGACCTTGGTCTTATGGAGCCGCTCCTCACTCGTGCTTCTTCCAGGTCTTGTCGGGATCGAACGACGTCATCGCCGCTGCATTCCTGACGGTGTTTTTGCCGAGATCCTTCTCGTAAACCACGCCTTCGTGGTTCACCATAAACGTCATCACACCCGAACTCCCATATGCGGCCGGATAGGCCACGACGGCAAACCCGCCGATCATGTTGTTTTTGACAAAGTAATCGAAGGCCCCTCCGGCGGCGCGTTTTCCCTGCTTGGCCAGGATCCGGAAATAGTACCCGTGATAAGGGATGGGGCCCTGCTTCGTTCCGCTTTTTCGATACCCCTCGGCCCGTGCATCTGCGACGAATTCGCCCAAAGGGCTAGGCTCCTCTCCGGACTGTGTCGGCCAGTAGAGGCCGTTCTTCCGGCCGGGGTCGCTACCGAATTTCTCCGCGTACTCGCGGAGACCATCGTTGTCACGGTCCTTCATCGCGTATTCACGCTGCGCGTCGACGATGGCCAGCAGCGTCTGCACGGTGCTCAACTCGTTTTCACCGATTCTGCGGTTCAGGATCTCCTCCCTGCCCGCCTTCGTATCGAAGAACCACTGGTCTGCCCTTTTCACCAAAGGGACAGGAAAAGGCCAGTCCTTCTCCCCCATGATGATAACCACCCGGGCTCCCTCCTGCGAAAGGCTGTTTTTCCGGTCAAAATCGCTGATGAACATTTCCCTCCGCTGGTTGTCTCTGACAGGGTCCCCCGAGGATATCAGCTCTTTTCCGGCCGCGCCGAAGATCGACAGCAATTCTTTTTCGTCATTCGATTTCATGGCGGCGGCAAAAGCTTTTACCGCCTCTTCAGGAGTGGCGAAGCCCTTCTGGTTCAACGCTGTGCCAGCGTTGGCCCCACCCAAGGCAAAGATCATGAGAACAAGCGCCGCTGCGAAAAGCCGAAATGCGTAGCGCTTGGCGAGCTCTTTTCTGGATGTCCTTGAAAGCATGGCCGTCTTCTCCCTCGAACCATTCTGGATTGATGATCGGTATGGTTTCATGGCTACCTCCTGCCCCCGCCCCGGCCGCCGCCACCGGCACCCCTCGCTGCGGCACCGCCGGAGCCGCTACCCCGTCCTCCGGCTGACATGCTCTGGCGGCTGGAGCTGCCGCGGCTGCTGAAGTCACGCGTCTCGCTGCCGCCTCGGTCTATGCCTGAAAAGGCGCTGCCTCCCTGGCCGGCGGTATCCCGCCCCCCGGTTTGCCTGGTTTCGGGCCGGCTCTCATAGCCGCCTCGCTGCCCGGTGCCCTGCCGGTCCCGCATCTGGTCAGAGCCTCCGCGGGAAGCATCCCTGGTGTCTGCCCGGCCTTCGACGCCACCCCGTTGGCCGGCATCCTGTCGTCCACGGGCCTGATCGGCGCCGCCGCGGGCCGGATCCTGTCTGCCCGTTTCGGCTCGTCCCCGATAGCCTTCCCTGGACTTGACGGCTTCATTCGTCGATGCCCGGTTGTACTTCTGCCCGGTGGCTTGGTCCCGGTAGGAAACCCCTTTGCGGTGTTCCGGGTTGTGCTGCCAGGTTCCCTTGCCGCCCTGGTATTGCTTGGCGTAGTTCCCGCGGTTGATGCTGTTGTTGATATTGGTGTTTCGGTTGACATCGACATCCACATCGCCGCCGTGCCAGTCGCAGCCGCCCCAGGCATACCCCCAGGCGGCGCCCACCGCCATCCCCGCTCCAAAGGACAGCAGGGCAGTCCCGGCCGCGTATCCCGGCGGGTAATAGTAGGCCGGGGGATAGGACGGGTATGCCCAGGCTCCGTAGACGACCGTCGGATTATAAGTCGGCACATAGACGACTTGGGGGCTGGCGGATTCAATGACGATCGTCTCCTGCTCGACGACCACTTTCTGTTCCTTCGTGGTCTTCAGGTTTCCGGCTTCGGCCGCTTTCTTCCGCAGCGTCTGTACCGAGGCCATGACGTCCTTTTGCTGTGCGAGGAATGCGTCGCCCAGCTTCTGCGTCCAATCCAGCTTTTCGCCCATCATGGCCAGCACCTGAGGAAAGTTGACGAGGGATTTGACGCTCGGGTCCCATGGCTGTTTCTCGAGGGCCGCCGTCAGGGCCTCTCCCTTGAGGTCCTTGCTCTGCTTGGCCCAGCGGTCCGCCTGCACCACTTCGAGCGGATAGGTCGAAGCCATTAAAACCTGCGCCAGAAGCGAATCGGGATACAGGGCGATCGGCGCCAGAAGCTGGTCCAACTCCTCCGGTTTGAAAACTGTTGGGTCCGCCTGCTGCCCGAACGTCCCTGGCGGGACGGACGTCATGGATACGAGAATAAGAATCAGAGCAGGCAAGGATTTTCTTTTTATCCCTGTTACGTTCATGGCATCTCCTTCCATAGGTTGGCATGGACGGCAAAAAATTTATCGTCATAAAATCCGTAGACCACATGATCCGAGACCTCTTTGCCGAAGAAGCTGTACTTTCGCTGAGGGTTCACGTAGTAGGAGATCTTTTTGCTTCCCCCCACCCTGGTCAATCCCTTCATGTCTTTTGCTGGCGTGGTCCATTTCATTTCCAAGAAACCGGATTCAAGCTCGGCGGCCTGCACCGGCGCGAAAAGCATTACTAGAAATGCCGAAACCACGATCGTTTTAA
>CAZNAX010000100.1:0-11860 GCA_964570965.1 uncultured Desulfatibacillum sp. | reverse complement strand
TCGGAACGCTCACGGGCATTGCCCGCCCCTCTTTGAAGCACCTCCGCCAGCATGGCCGGGTCGGCCGCAATCGCCGTGTAGCGCGCCTGGATGGGGCGCAAAAAGTCGATGATCCGCTCCGTTAGGTTTCTTTTGAATTCAGCGTACCCTTTGCCGGCATACCGGTTCTGAATCGACTCCACTCCCTCCCCGCTGACGGCCGCATAGAGCGTGATCAGATTGTATATCCCCGGCTTGGATGCATCGTGGCGGATCTCGCTGCCGGAATCGGTGACGGCCGTTTTGATCTTTTTGCGGACCACATCCGGAGGATCCAGCATGGCCACGTAATTGTCTGCGTTTCGATCCGATTTGGACATTTTCACCGTCGGCGCTTGAAGTCCCATCAACCGGGCTCCCGTCCGAGGCGTATAGGATTCCGGGATCCTGAAAACCTCGCCGTAAATACCGTTGAATTTGCGGGCGACGCGGCGCGTGAACTCCATATGTTGTTCCTGGTCGTCTCCCACCGGAACTAGGTCGGCGCTGTAAAGCAGAATGTCTGCGGCCATCAGAACCGGGTAATCGAAGAGGCCCACATGGATGCCCGCTGTGCTGCGGCCCGCCTTTGTCTTTAAACTGCGTCATTCTGCAAGTCCCCCATGGGGGTGATGCTGTTGAGGACCCACATCAGCTGCGTGTGCGCGGGGACGTGGGATTGCAGAAATATCGTGCTCCTTTCCGCGTCGACGCCGCAGGCCAGGAAGAGGGCTGCGAATTTCCGGGCTGCTGTCGTCGCGAGTCGACGACGGCATCGTTGCTTTTGATGCGGAAAGCAGTTGGATGTCGTCACACCGCAGCGCGTGGCTGAAGGCGGTGATTTTCTCCGCCCGGACAATCAGCTTCCGTTGCACCTGCGGCCGGTAGGCATTCTCATCCACCTCCGGCGCGAACCCGTTCAAGTACGCCTGGCTTTCGAACATCAAAACCTCGCCCAGGATTTCGTATCCGTCGTCGGATGCCGGGTCCCTGATCAGCACGGCCATTTTCGGGTTTTCGCTCAAGGCACCAAGGGGCCGATCGTCTATGAGTTCACCCGCCGCCGGGTGATTCTGTCGGCGGCCGGGCTGCCGCAGAAAACCGTCTGGCTTTTGATTCGGCGAAACTTGGGCGATGATCGGCAATACGCTTTTTTCATCAGCAACGCCTCCTCAAGTACGAGTCTAAAGACGCTTGTTTGGCTCAGCGGTCTGCGCTGGGCCATCGAGCAGTGTTTCGAGGAGACCAAAACCGAACTGGGCATGGACCACTACGAAGTGCGAAAGTTCCCAGGCTGGCAGCACCATATGCTCACGTGCATACTGGCTCATTTCTTCCTCTGGCACCTGAAAATCAGGACGGGGAAAAAAAGCACCATCCATTACGCTCTCGCAGCTTAGAACCCTTATGGAAGTTATTCTGCCGATGAAGCACCACACGCTTGAAAACCTGCTTGAAAAAATCGTTTGGATACAGGAACGCAACCATCGCGCTTACCTGTCACATAGAAAGCGGCGCCTTCGTAATCTCATTAAAGATCATTAAGTAGCGTTGTAGGGTTACGTGATTATGCAGCCGAAGTTGTACAAAAACTCGTTTAAACTTGCATAAGCTCACATGGAAATCAATAACTTATTGAAACTATTAATTAATTTGATAGTCCCCGCTTCGGCACCTTAATACAAAGCCCGTTATATCAAAAAGATATAGCGGGCCTTCTCTTTGCGTGGTTTTGCGGTTACTCCGTCAAAACGGCCTTTGGGTCAACACTCGCGAAATGAGTGCTACGAATCGGTCAATGGTCGTGATCAGGTAGCGCCTCCACTGGCGGCTATCTCATCCAACCTCGTAACACGCTTGAATCTCACCGAAATAGAGGGTGTGATAGTCCTTTTCGGGATAGAGCGGGTCATATCCGCGGTTTAATTGATCCGCGTCAATCGGGTTCTTGTAAACGATTCGGCACTCGAAGTGGATTCCGGGAATCTCGATGATCGGCGAGTTGACCTGTCGGCTCGATGCGATCTTCAGCCCGCACTCCTTGAATTTGTCCACGTCCCGGCCCGATTTGGTCCCGCAGAAGGCGATGGCCTTCTTCATATCGCCGGTGGGGACGCTGACGGTGAAGTCGACGGCCTTCTCGATAAGGCTGAAGGTATGCCGCGAGTTCCGCACCATTACCATCATGATGGGCTTTCTCCAGGCAAAACCGATCGTGGCCCACCCGATGGTCATGGTATTGAGCGCTTCCCCGGCCTTGACCGTGAGGAAGGCCCCCTCCTTGATCTGCTTCATTACGCTTTCATAAACTGCCATGAAATCAACGTCTCTCATTGGCTCTTGGTCCTCCTTGGATGGTCTTTTTTTTAAAGCGGTTATACTGCACCAGGTTCAAGCACGCGAGTAGGTTAGGCTATCCTTATGCAGTTCTTCGATCATTTCGTCCGTCAGAGACGGTCGAATATTCGGCATAATTTGCTGAAAGGTCCCTATGGTCACGCGATAATCCTTTCCGGTCTCATATTCCCGCTCGAACGCCAGTTGGGCTACTCGGCGGAACACGTACTCGATGTCGGCAGGCGTATACCTGGAGGTCAGCTCCACGATTTGGTTGATGTCGATCTCTGCCGTATTGAGTTTGGACAGGTAATGTTCCAGGATGGTTTTCCTTCCAGATTCGTCGAGTTCGCCGACCGGTATGATGCAATCGAAACGGCCGGGCCGGAGCAGGGCCGCATCCAGCTTGCGGATATAGTTGGTGGCGCAGACCAACAAGATATTGTTCTTGTTACTTTTGAGCAACGGGACCTGTTTGAGGAATTCATTGGTGATGGACTTGTCCACCCGGCTGCCCTCGTCCCGGCTGCCTGCTAGCTCCTCAAATTCGTCGATAAATATGATCGCCTCATCGAGGTTGCGCGACTTTTCCATCACGCTGCGCAGATTGGCCCCGATCTTCTCCAGCCCGTCCGCCATGAGCATGCTGGGGGCGATCTCGATGTACCACCAGGACAGAATTCCGGCGATAGCCCGGACGAAATGGGTCTTGCCTGTACCGGGCGGGCCGAAGAAGATGATCGTTTTAGGGGGCACCACACCATGCTTCTGCGACAGGCTTTTTTCAGTGAGGGGAAGGATAATCTTTTGCTGAACCAACTTCTTCGGCGGCTGGGAATCCGAAATGGTGTCCCAGACATCCCGGGTGATGGTCTGGGCCCCCATCTCGGCCAGGATGTCCTTCCGTTGGTACGTCATGAACTCCTTGTGAGCCTGTTCCATATTGTCGATGTAGTCGATGCACGCGGTTCGCAGTCCGACATCGCGGCCCAGTTTTTCAGACAACAGCCATTTGTGCTTTAAAATTTTTGGCCACAGCTCGACCGCGATTTCCGGAGCGAATTTTTCCCCTGAAATTTCAAAAATCTTGCTTGCGCAAATGTCAGGGGTCATCTCCTCCATTGTCGGATCGCTCACGATTCACCTCCGATTTTGCATCGATGGGTTTTGGATGAAACCATTAAATTGCCCGCAACACTACAACCGTCATATCGTCGTGCTGAGGAACGTTCGCATGATGCTCAACTGCCGCCTTGATCAGACCATCACACACCAATTGAGCCGATGAGCCGCTAAGCCTGCCAACCGTTCGTACAACCCCATCAAATCCGAAGCTGACATTTTGCCGGTTGGTGGCGTCGGGTATCCCGTCGGTATAAATCAACAGCATGCTTCCCTTGGAAAATTCAACCGTCTGTTCGTCCAAGGCCACCTCAGCAAATATGCCCAAGGCCTGACCGTTGGCCTTGGGGATGGGTTTGATTGAGCCTTGGCCATCGAAAAACAAAGGGGCTTGGTGGCCCGCGCGGGCATAATTAAACTGATGTGAGGCTCGGTTGAGGATTCCAAATAAGATGGTGACGAACATCTCCTTGTCGTTCATGTCCATGAGGTGGTGGCTTACACTTCGGAGCACTTTCTTGGGAGACCGGCCGGGATGAGCTTCGGCGCGCAACAAGCTTCGTACCATGGCCATGAACAGGGCGGCCGGTATGCCCTTGTCAGCGACATCCCCCACGGCAATGCCCATCAAATCATCTCCCAGCGGGATAAAATCGAAGAAGTCGCCGCCGACGGATTTGGCCGGGATCATTCGTGCGCTGAACTCGTAACCCTCAAGTTTTGGAATAGATCGTGGCAGCATGCTTTTCTGGATTTCACTCGCCATGGAAAGTTCATGCTCCAACTTGGAGAGCCGTTCAATCTTATCCAATTGCTCAGTGACACGGGTTTCGAGCGCTGCATTCCATTCGGCAAGCTCTTTCGCCTGCTCCTCCACCTTGCGGCTTTTTTCCTGGATCTCCTTGAAAAGTCTCACATTCTCGATTGCAATCACCGCCTGGTCGGCAAAGGTCTTGAGAAGCGCTATCTGATTGTCTTTTAGCGGCCGGACCTCCAATCGGCGGATCAGAATCGCCCCGATCGCGACCCCTTCTCGCAGCAAGGGGGTCGCGAAAACGGTTCTATGCCCGTATTGTCTCGCATAGGCCGCACCCTGTGGGAAGTCGTTCTCAGCCGCCTGAAGGTCATGCACATGAACAGAGGTGCGATCGGAAATTGTTCGCCCCACCACCAAATCCCGGCTTATGCGGAAGGAAAATCCGATCGGCCATATCCGGTAGTCGCCGTACTTCGCCACCAGACGAACTTCGTCGCCTTCGACTTGAAAAATTTCCACGTTTGTCACGTCGCACAATCGTGCGGCGGCTTCTGCAACGGTATCCAGCACCGACTGGGCATCTGTCGGCGAGTTGGAGATCGCACGAAGAATCTCGCTAATCGCTGCCTTTTGCTGCAGGGCTTCAGAAAGCTCGCGATCTATCCGTTCCCCCCCGCCGTCATTGAAGGATCGATCGAAGGTAGGCTCTGACGGTTGAGATCGGTTGTCAATATCCATGAAAAGGCTGCCGGCGGGTTAATTTCAAAATGAAGAATCAGCTATACATTATGGTACAGGCTGTCAAGGTGGCTGTCTGAAAAATTTCCAATATGGGTGGATTATGGTATCACCGGCAGCAACCCTTGGCGGGGTCTTGAGCTATGGCGGGAGGCGCTTTCAAGAAGCGGGGGAGGGAAAGTACGGCGGCCAGAAGACTGGCCGATGCGACAATGGCCAGGGGCACAGTGAACGAGCCGAAATGACCGGCTAAAACCCCGCAGAACCATCCCGATATGAGGCCTGCCCAGGCCTTGGCCGTGTAAGTGATCCCATAATTGGTGGTGGCGTACCGGGAGCCATAGAAATCGCCGATGGCGGCCGGGTACAGGGCAAAGGGCGCGCCGCCCAGCAGGGAGGCCAGAATGACGAGGGAGACGAAGACGACCGGGTGCCGGCCGAACCGAAGGAGGGCCAGGATGCTCAACCCGAGGAGGGCATAGAAGGCCACCATGGTGATCGACCGGCCGAAGTGGTCCGAGATGACGCCGGCCAGGACCCGGCTCACTCCGTTGGCCAGAGGGAAAAGGACGAGCAACAGGCTGAAGTAAGGCGCGGGGAGGTCGTACTCCCGGGCCAGCAGCTTCATCTGGGCACCGAACAGAAGCACCAAGGAGATGGTCACACTGAAGGAGAAGTAGATTAGATACCACTGGTGAGTGCCCAGCATCTGGATGGGTCGGTAGTCCCGAGCCGCAAGGCGTTCCGACGCAGCCACGCCAAGTAGGGTTGGTCTGGAGCAAGATGCAGGCGGGTAGCCATAGATGAGAGACAGGGGCAGCAGCAAGGCCAGCATCAGGATGCCCAGATAGAGCAGCGTGTCGTTCAACCCCAGGGAGTCCAACATCCGAACGATGAAGAGATTGAAGACCGCAGTTCCCCCTCCGAATCCCAAGGCCACGAGGCCCGAGGCCAGTCCGCGCCGGTCTTCGAACCACTTGATGGCTGTCGCGATGGATACTCCGTACAGCACCCCGCATCCGACTCCCCCCAGGCCGTAGAAAAGCTGAAACGCCCAGAGACCGGGAAAGAGGGCACACAGGATGAAACCCGCTCCCACCAGGAGCGAGGCTCCCACGGCCACCCGCCGCGGGCCGTAGGTGTCGGCGACCATGCCGGAGAAGGGCATGACGAGGGTGGACGTGTAGTGGAAGATGGTGTAGATCAGACCAAGCGCCGCCAGACTCCATCCCCAGTTTCTCTGGATCTCGAAGGAGAAGAGGAACCAGGAATATTGATATATGCTGGTGAGCATCATGGCACCCACCGCCGCGGAAAGGCGCACCCAGCGGCTGCGGAGCATGGCTGAGAGGTATTCCGACATGCTCAATTCTTTCGCACTGTATAACAAATTCTTGTCACCGCCGGGCCATTAGCACCGCCTTAAGTGCTTGTCAATAACCCGGGGTCCCCCTGACCATGCCGCTTTCTGCTCTTAGAATTTTTTCTTGACAAATTACAGGGTAACCCCATATAACTACTATACAGCTAATTTATAGTTATTTTGTAGCTAATAAATAGCAGTTCTTCGTCCGTACAAAAATATTAAAGAGGGAAAAATGAGGTACGCAGAGACTGGGTATAACCTGGAAATCGATCTATCCCGAGGAAACATTGAAAGGGTACAAACCGACCCAAGCTTGACCGAGCTCTATCTTGGAGGCCTGGGCACTAACGCCAAGATATTGTGGGACAGGGTGCCTCCCGAAGTCGAGCCCTTTGCACCTGAAAATCTGCTGATTTTCAGCGCCGGGCTTCTGTGCGGCACACCGGCCACCGGTTGCAACCGTACCATCGTCTCCACCATCTCGCCTCAAACGATGTTGATGGCCTTTTCAATGATGGGAGGGTTCTGGGCACCGGAATTAAAGTATGCCGGTTATGATAAAGTGATCTTTCGCGGCAAATCTCCCGATCTGGTTTATCTGTGGATTCACAACGATAAGATCGAGTTGCGCGATGCCTCCCATTTGCGGGGGAAAGGCGCGGGTGAAACTGCTGAACTGATTCGACAGGAACTGAGGGAACCGCATGCCCAGGTGGCGGCTATCGGCATGGCTGGAGAAAACCGGGTCTATTTTGCCTCCATCGAGCAGGGCCGGTCCAGCGCCAGCCGAGGCGGGATCGGCGCCGTCATGGGCGACAAGGGGTTAAAGGCGATCGCCGTACGTGGGACAAAGGACGTGAATCTCGCGCGGCCGGCGGAATTCATGGAGCTCTGCAACGAGGTATTGAAATATATAAAAGTCCGAAACGACAACCCGATTCCGGGGGTCATGCCCATTTTAGCCGGGTTGGGGTCGCCGCAAGAAATGGCCGTACACGATGAAAAGTGGCACACCGAGAATTTCATGTGGGGGAATTCCCGCCTGCGCAGAAAGGACTTTTGGAACAAGGAAGTCGCCCAGAAGTGGGCCGAAACATTGGATCGAATGCGGACACGGCTGATCAGCTGCTACAACTGTCCGATGAAGTGCGGGGCGACGATATCCGCCCCGGGGCTTCCGACCTACATGATGAAATGCTTCTCCAAGCTGACCTATACGATGGCCGCCATGTCCGACCTGGAATTCGGCTTAAAAATCGCACAACGGGCAACCGAATATGGAGTGGATGCGTTCTCGGCGCCGCAAGTAATGGCCTTCGGGCTCGAACTGCATGAGGCGGGCATTTTGACCGATCAGGATATGGCCGGGCTGCCGGCTGACAACGAAGAAAGGTTCTACTGGCTGCTGGACCGAATCGTCCGGCGCGAGGGGATCGGAGATGTCCTGGCCAACGGGACCTATTGGGCGGCTAAGCAGATCGGCAAGGGTGCGGACGCCTTTGCCCACAATAACATCAAGAAGCATGAGCAGCTGCCCCTCAAGCTTTCCATGCTGAATCCCATTTATTTCCTTATGTATTCGACCGGGGAGAAGATCAACATCACTCAAATCGAAGGGCAGTTCCCCCAGGCTCCGTTTGTCACGCGCGAGGAGCGGGAAGAGTTCGTAAAAGATTGGTTCCAGGTCCCGGATGATAAGTTCAAACAATATTTCTTGGACTGGGAGCCTCGCGGTGAGAAATCCATGCCATTCTACCCGACGGTTCAAATGTGCTGTGACATCGTCGACTGGCAGGAAAAGATGCATTACATCGACGACGCCCTTGGGATGTGCGCCGGTCTGTCGTCGTTTCCCCTGAAGCCTCCCTATCATATCCACAATTACCCGAAGTTTATCTCCGCCGGTGCGGGGATCGAGATGGATGAGGCCAAACTGACGCAGGCGGCCAAAAGGTACCGCACATTAGTCAGGGCCATCAATATTCGGCGAGGCATGCGGAGAAAGGACGAGAAGCCGCCGGAGAACCATTGGAAGAAACGATTTCCCGAGCTGGAGAAGGAGCTCCTGGATACCTATTACCAATTCAAGGGCTGGAACCATGAGGGGATTCCCACCCAGGAGTCCCTGCACGCATTGGGGTTGGATGATGTGGGCGAAGACTTCGTCAAGCGGGGGATCTTGGCCGCCAAAGCCGATGAATCACCTTCGGGTGCGTCGCCGAAACAGTAGAGGAAATCACACAAAAAGGTGGTAGCCGTCATGGGTGAGAAAAAAAAGAAAACCATTAAAACCATAAAAATAGACGCGGACAAATGCAACGGCTGCCGGGCCTGTGAAATGATCTGCTCCGCTTTTCACGCAACGCCTCAATATAGCAGCAACAATCCGGCACGGTCCCGTATCCGCGTGATTCGTGAGCCCCTCAAGGACATTTATGTTCCGGTCTACGCCGGTGAGCATGCGAAGGCCGAATGCATGGGCAGAGACAAGTATGTGATTGACGGAAAGGAATACGACGAGTGTTCCTTTTGCCGGTCCTCCTGCCCGTCTCGGGATGCTTTTAAAGAACCGGACTCCGGCCTCCCTCTCAAATGTGATATGTGCGAAAGCGATCCGGCCCTCGAAAAGCCCCTGTGCGTCCAGTGGTGCCTGGTGGATGCCCTGACGTACGAAGAACGAGAAGAAGAGGTTGAAGAGGAAGTGCGGTTGGACGACGTGGAGACGGGATTGGAGGCCTTGGCCAACAAATATGGGCTGGATAAGATCATGGAAACCGTTGCCCGCATGTCGGTGTCCAAGAAGGGCTGACACCCGAAAGCAGAATAAGAGGTTTGATAAAGACCGTGGAGAATGTAGCCGACTACAAAGAAATTATCGATGTCATCAAAGCAAACGGCGGGGAAGCCTTCAAATCATGTTTTCAATGCGGCTTGTGCGATGTGGTCTGCCCCTGGAACCGGGTTCGGATCTTCAGCATGCGCAAAATCGTCCGTGAAGCCGCCTTCGGTATGACGGATATCGAGAGTGAAGACATCTGGCGTTGTACGACCTGCGGACGCTGCCCTCAGCAGTGCCCCCGGGACGTAAAACAGATCGAATCCGGAGTGGCCCTGCGGCGGATCGCCACGGAATACGGAGTGTTTCCAGCGACGGCTCGTCCGATCCGCGGCGTGCGCGGAAGTCTGGCGGGCGAAGGCAATCCGCTGAATGAAGAGCGCAAGAAGCGGGCCGATTGGGCGGAGGGCCTGTCAGTTAAGGCGTTTGCAGAAGGGATGGAAATTTTATACTTCCCCGGCTGCTACCTCAGCTATGACTCCAGACTCAAGAAGGTGGCGAGAGCTACGGCTGATCTTCTCAACCGGGCCGGGGTCGATTTCGGGATTTTGGGCACCAAAGAGAACTGCTGCGGAGAAAGCATCCGCAAAACCGGGGATGAGGAAGTTTTCAAACGTCTGGCCCGGGAAAACATCAAGACGTTCATCGACCACGGCGTGAAGAAAATTCTGGTTTCCTCCCCTCATTGCTACCACACCTTCAAACATGAGTACCCCGAATTTCGGGTCAACTTTGAGGTGGTTCACATCTCGCAATTTTTATTCGAGCTGATCAACGCGGGAAGGCTTGAGCTCAACAAAGCGTATGGCAAGCGGGTCGCGTACCACGACCCCTGTTACATGGGGCGGCATAACGGCATCTATGACGAACCGCGCGAGGTTATCAAGAGGGTGCCCGGATTAGAACTGATCGAGATGGCTGAGTCGCGCGCGGACAGCCTTTGCTGCGGTGGGGGCGGCGGCCGGATTTGGATGGAGACTCCTCGGGGCGAACGGTTTTCGGATCTCCGGTTGGAGCAGGCCATCGCCGCCGGGGCCGAGGTCCTGGCTACGTCCTGCCCATACTGCATCGCCAACTTTGAGGATAGCAGACTCACCACCGGTGTCGCCGACACCATCGAGATTAAGGATATTGCCGAGATCGTTCGAGCCGCCATTTAAAATGCGTACGGCGCTCCGGAAGGATCGCAACCGTTTGGCACTCAACGCCCGATGAGGTGATAGAACGTGGAAACAGAACATTTGCTGCAGGGAAGAATTCAAGAACTTTGTAAGAATTTTGGAGATAACCATTTTGGAGATGTCCTGGTTGTCGGCGGCGGGATCAGCGGCATTCAGGCTTCGCTGGATCTTGCAACGGCCGGTTTCAAGGTTTATCTCGCCGAGAAATCACCCGCCATCGGCGGGCGTATGGCCCAGCTGGATAAAACCTTCCCGACCAATGACTGCTCCATGTGAATCCTCTCGCCCAAACTGGTCGAGGTCGGCCGGCATCCCAATATCGAGACCCTAACGCTAACCGATGTTGAACGGGTTGAGGGTGAAGCAGGAGACTTCAAGGTCACCCTGATCAAAAAGCCCAGATACATTATCGAAGATAAATGCACCGGCTGTACGACCTGCGTCGAATACTGCCCGGTGAAATTCCCCGATCCATTTAATCAGGAGCTGTCGAAAAACAAGGCCGTCCATATATATTACGCTCAAGCCATTCCGCTGGTCGCCTACATCGATGAGACCTGTCTTTACCTTAAAGAAAAAAAATGTCGGATCTGCGAAAGTGTTTGCAAGAACAACGCAATCGATTTTCAGCAACAGCCGGAGAAGATCGAGATAAATGTCGGGGCGATCATTCTGGCACCTGGCTTCGAGCCCTTCGATCCGAAAGTGAGGGGCGACTACGGCTATGGAAAGTTCCAGAACGTGGTTACCAGCATGGACTTCGAGCGGCTGCTGTGCGCCACGGGGCCGTATGAAGGTGAGATCCTGCGGCCTTCCGATCAGAAGCATCCTCACAAAATCGCCTGGATTCAATGCGTCGGTTCCAGGCGGGTGACTCCAGGCGACAACAGCTATTGTTCTGCGGTCTGCTGCACCTATACCCAGAAACAGGTGATTTTAACCAAAGATCACGACGCGGAGGCCGCGTGTACGATATTCCACAACGATATTCGTTCGTACGGGAAGGATTTTGAGCGATTCTGCGAACGGGCGGAAAAACTTCCAGGGGTCCGGTTTATCCGAAGCTATGTATCCATCGCCAAAGAAATCCCGGAAACCAAGAATGTCGCCATTCGCTACGCGACTCCCACGGATGGGGTTCAGGAAGAAGAATTCGATTTGGTGGTGCTGTCGGTCGGGTTGAATCCGCCCGCCGATGTGAAGGGGCTGGCTGCGAAATTCGGCATCGAGATCAATCCGCATGCCTTCTGTAAGGTCAATCCGGTCAATCCGCTGGCGACCAGCCGGGCTGGAATTTTTGTCAGCGGCGCCTTCCAGGGGCCGACGGACATTCCCGAATCGGTTTTTGCCGCCAGTGGAGCCGGATCTCAATGTGGCGAACTCCTGAACTACCGGCGAGGGAAACTGGACCAAAAGCGGACGTATCCGCCGGAAAACGACGTGTCCAAGGAGGAGCCAAGGATCGGCGTCTTCGTGTGTCATTGCGGGGCGAATATCGGAAGGGT
>CAZNAX010000099.1:0-11935 GCA_964570965.1 uncultured Desulfatibacillum sp. | reverse complement strand
GTTCGGCGTGAACGTCAGGTTGAGGGCCGCCAGCAGCCGGTCGGCATCGGGCGAGCCGCTCTCGCCCGCGATGACGATGTCCGGGCCGGGGCGCAGGGCGAAATCCAGGCCGCACAGGAAAAAGGTGAAGGCCGACGGCTGCCGGCCGACCGTGCCGGCGAAGGCGCGCACCAGCTGGTCGGCCTTTTCCGCCCAGCGCGGTTCGCCGGTGAGCCGGGACAGCCACAGCAGGTTCAGCAGCGCGACCGAATTGGCCGACGGGATGGCGCCGTCGTAAATTTCCTTCGGACGCACGGGAAGCTCCCGGCTCTGCGGGCCGACCAGGAAAAAGCCGCCGGCGGCCTCGTCCCACAGGTCCTTCAGCATGAGTTCCTGGAGGATGGCCGCCTGCTCGGCCCAGGCGACATTGAAGGTGCAGCGGTAAAGGTGCAGCAAGCCGAAAATGAAGAAGGCGTAGTCGTTGGCCTGACCGGGGACGGCGCGCTCCCCCTCCCGGAATCGGTGGAAGAGACGGCCATCGCCCCCGCGCAGCGTGTCGAGGATAAACTGCGCCGCTGTCTCGGCGGCTGCGGCGCAGCGGCCCTGCCCGAGCACCCGGGTGCCCTGAGCCAGCGCGGCAATCATCAACCCGTTCCAGTCGGTCAGCATCTTGTCGTCCTTGAGCGGGTGAATGCGGGCCTTGCGCGCATCGAACAGCCGGCCCCGTGCTTGCTCCCAGCGCCGCCCGAGTTCGGCGTCGTTCAGCCCCAGCTGTTTTGCCCAATGGCCGAAGGGCCGAGTGAGGTGCAGGATGTTGGCGCCGGTCGATTGCCCGCTGGCCTCGTCTTGGAAATTGCCCTCGGGCGTCAGGTTGAAGATCGGTTCCCAGAAAGCGGCTTCGGCCGGGCCGAGCGCCTGGCGGAACTCAGCCAGGCGCCACACATAGAATTTCCCCTCGATGCCCTCGCTGTCAGCATCCTCAGCGGAGAAGAAGGCTCCCTCCGGGGACGTCATATCCCGCAGGACATAGGTGAAAATTTCGCCGGCCGTTTGCGCCAGAAGGGGCGTCCGAGCGACTTGGAAAGCCTCCAGGCAGGCCAGGGCTGTCAGCGCCTGATCGTAGAGCATTTTTTCAAAGTGGGGCAGCAGCCATCGGCCGTCGGTGGAGTAGCGGTGGAAACCGGAGCCCACGTGGTCCCAGATGCCGCCGAGCCGCATGGCGGTCAGTGTGCGCGTCACCATTTCCAGCGCGCGCGGTTCGGCCGTGCGGTCATGGCAGCGCAGCAGAAACAACAGCCGGTGCGGGGTGGGGAACTTGGGAGCGGACTCGAAACCGCCGTGCCGGCCGTCGAAGCTGAAGGCGATGTCGTCGTAGGCGCGGTCCAGCAGCCGAATGCCGGGCGCTTCGTCCGACGCGAACTCGAAGGCCTTGCCGAGCGAGTCGGTCACTCCGGACGCCGTGGCACGGATCTTGTGCGGCGCCTGAACCCAAAGGTCCTTAACCCGTTCGCAGAGCTCGATCAACCCGGCACGGCCGAAGCGGCTGCGTTTGGGCAGATAGGTGGCCGCGAAGAAGGGTTTCTTGTCCGGGGTCATGAAGAGGGTCAGCGGCCAGCCGCCGCTTCCGCTCAGCATATGGCAGGCGGCCATGTAGACGGCGTCGATGTCCGGACGCTCCTCGCGGTCGACTTTGATGCATACAAACGTATCGTTTAAAAACCGCGCCGCCTCCTCGTCCTCGAAGGATTCCTTTTCCATCACGTGGCACCAGTGGCAGGTGGCGTAGCCGATGGACAAAAATATGGGCTTGTTCTCGGAGGCGGCTAGGGCGAAGGCTTCGTCGCTCCAGGCGTACCATTCCACCGGGTTATAGGCGTGCTGCAGGAGGTAGGGGCTTTTCTGGTGGATCAGTCGATTGGGGTTCACGAAATCAACATAGGCATGAAGGCCGGTGCTGGCAATGCGGGCGACTTCATCCGGCGGAGAGATGGAAATAGGGCGGGCGGGTGGTAATCCGGGAATCTTCCAGGGGGAGGCCAACCGTGAAATGGTACAGGCTCTGAAACCGATCGGATGCCAGGCCCAGGACCTCGTGCACGGCATCGTCAAAGAAGCAGCCGATGCCAGTGCCGCGCACGCCACGGGCCTCGGCTTCAAGATAGAGGATTTGGCCGATCATGCCGCTTTCCCAGAACAGCTGCCGATAGCGGAATGGCCTGCGGCGGAGGTCTTCGCCGAACCGGGCGATCATGCCGAGCGAGAAGGCGCCGGCGCCCGCGATGTCCTGGTGGCAGCTCAGCATGGCGGCGGTTTGTCGGAAATTGCCGCGCGCCAGGCAATAGAGCGGAAATCCGTACTCAACGGCTTCCCAGAGAAAATCGGGCCGGGTATGCGCGCGAACGTCCGGCACGTCCCGGTCGTCACGGCCAAAAAAATAAAGGCCGGGGTCGAGGCCGGCCACGCGATGGACAAAGAGCAGCAAATGCAGGGCCGGCTCGCCCAGGCCGACGTCGAAAGGGGCGGCGCCGTCGCGCGGAAGCGTCCGGTCGAGCATTGCCAGAAAATGGCGGCGCGGCAGGCCTCCCTGGGGGTCGAAGGCAGTGGCGCTGCGTCGCCGGCGAATGATCTGCGCGGCGGAAAGTTCGGATTCCTCGACGGGCAACCATGCCCGGCGCGTCCAGCGAAAGACGGGGTTTTGGGTAACCGGCTTACGGCTTTGTTCGGACACTTGGCCGATGATCTCCCAGTCGACATGCTCCCGGCTGAGCGCATTGGGGGCGCCCTGGAACGAAACCGCCGCAAACGCGGCCAGGACATCCTCCGGAAGCGTCCGGGGAAGTTCTCCGGCTGTGTTCGGATGAAAGTAGCCCAGAAGATCGGGGTGTTCGGCATCCAGCGAAGGAAAGCGGGTCTGCTTCAAGCCCAGCACGGTTTCGATCCCGCCATCGGAAAGGTCGCTGAGGCAGGTCAACCTCCACCCGAAGAGATTGGCGGCGAAGCGCAGGGCGGCGAGTGCGTGGCCGACGTCATGGTTGCAATAGCGGAAGGCGCGCTCGCCGTATTTCCAGGACTCTCTCCAGAAAATGGTGGTCAGCCCGATCAAGCAACCCTCGACTCCGAGATGTGTATGGATTCTTGCCCACAGGCCCGATGGAATCTCGGCGCGGCGCTCCAGGCAGTGGTGCAACGGAGAATAGTGGAATATTCCGCCGGAGCATCCTTGCATGGCGGGTAGAACCAAGTGGGCTTCGGTCGGGTGCAAGTTGCCGCTGGAGGGATTCATGCGCAGCGCCCAGCGCGAGCCGCCCGCCTCTTTCCAGGCGGATAGCCCCATGGAAAGCTCCAAGACGCCGGCAACCGCTTCAAGGCTGAATGGGACCGCCGGGCGGCAGGCTTCGAACAGGCCGTGGTGGCCGGCCGGCGGGTCTTCGCCCAGCAGGGGCAGCGAGATCCGCGGGACGCCTCCATACGAGCGAAAGGGATCGGGCTGGTTCTCCCAATCCATGTAGCCCAGCGACCGTGCGTAGCGTTGCTCATGGTGTTTGGTCTGCTCGTGATAACGCAGGACTTCCGCAGCGGAGGGGTCTGTCATGGCCGCTCTCGGGCTTCGATGGCCTTGGTCAAAATGTGTCCGGGTGGGTGAATTCTGCAATCTCTCGCCGGTTGGGGGCCGAGGAGATCTTGGCGGGAAAGCCCAGGGGAATCATGGCGACCAGTTCGACTCCCGGCGGCACCTTCAACACGGTCTTGGCCTGGTCGTGGTCGAAGAGGCCCACGACCACCGTGCCCAGCCCGAGCGCGTGGGCCGTCAAGCAGATGGTCTGGCAGAGGATGCCCAGGTCGAACATGAACCAGTCCCCGAGCTTGGTGGTGACCTGATCCTTGTAGTAGCCCGACTGCTTGAGCCTGCCGCAAAGGGCCAGGACCACCGGCGCCTGCACCATCGCCCCGGCGGCCGGATTGCCCTTGGGCGGAAGGGTGGCTTGCAGTTTCTCCTTGACGGCCCGGTCGCGGACGACCACGATTTCCCAGCACTGCGTGTTGGCCCAGGAAGGCGCCCAGCGGACGGCCTCCAGGAGGGTGGTCAGCACCTCCGACGGCACATTGCGGTCTTCATATTTGCGGATGCTCCGGCGGGTTTTTACGATGTCCACGAATTCAGGCATGTCGCTTTCCTCCCCACTTTTCTTGTCGTCGTTTTCTTTTTTCGACTGGTCGGAATGCCTCGAGCGCTGGATGGGGTCGCTCGAAGCAGAAGCGTGTGTGTGACCTAAAAAAAAGGGCGACGTCTTGCGGACGCCGCCCTTGATCGCATGCCGATCACATTATTTCTCAGTGCTGCACGATCCGTGGCAGCCACCGCACCCCTCGCCAGAGCTCAAATTGATGCTCGAATTGATCCTGAAGCCATATCCCATGAAGTCGACGGTCACGGGTTTGGCCTTCTCGTAGAATTCCTTGTCGATGATGAATTGAAACCCATTCACGCTGAAAACGCTGTCGGTGTCGCGCGGCTCATCCAGAGCCATGGCCAGCGAAGGCCCGCCTCAACCGCCTTCGTTCAGAAAAATGCGAATGGGTGTAATTTCCTTGTTCTTGAAATATTCAGCAATCTGTTGATGAGCTGCCGGGGTAACCTCTACCATGATGATCCTCCTCGAATACGCCTGAGTGGTTCAGGCCGTTGATGCAATAATTTAGATATACATAATAGGAGTGAGCCTGCGGCTTGTCAATTAAAAAACGGAGGGGCTGCGGCCCGCCCCTTTTTCAGCTTAATTCAGCGAGATAGCCTTGGTAGGTTTTCAGATCCCCGGCCGAAAACAGCACGAAGACGACCTTCTGAAGCGAGGGGTGGGTCTCCAGGAACTGCACTGTCGTGTCAATGGCGATCCGACACGCCTCTTGGATCGGGTATCCATAGATCCCGCAGCTGACGGCCGGAAAGGCAATGGAAGCCAGATGGTGCTGAACCGCCAGTTCCAGGCTGTTGCGGTAGCAGGCGGATAGAAGTTGCTTGTCGCGCGGTGTGCCCCGATATACCGGCCCGACGGTGTGGATGACGTGGCGTGCCGGCAAGCGGTAGCCCTTCGTGATCCGGGCCTCGCCGGTGGGGCAGCCGCCGATGGCCCGGCATTCGGCCAGCAGCTGAGGGCCGGCGGCCCGGTGGATGGCACCGTCCACGCCGCCCCCGCCCAGAAGGGATGGGTTGGCGGCGTTGACGATGGCATCCACTTCGACACGCGTGATGTCACCCTGTCGAACATCCAATCTTTCGATGATTTCGTTCTGCATGGTTCTCTGGGCCTTCGGCAACTTGGCTTCCGGAGGGCTCGCAGCCGGCAGCCGGGGCTCCTCCCGTCCGTTATAGGTCGTAGAGGGTTTCGTCCCGTTGCGGCGCCGGCCGCTTAGCGGCCTTCTTGGCCCCCTTTTTTCCGGGCAGCAAAAAAGGATCCTCGCCTTCGAGAAGATCGCCCATTTCCGCCTCAATCTGGTCCGGGTCCTCCCCCTGCTCCATGCGGCGGAGCGCCTCCGTCATGCCGGGGCCGAGTTCCAGGCCGGTCATATCCGTGAGCTTGCGCATCAGGTTGGCCGCCTGCCGAGGGTTCTCTTCATCGATGGACTCCGCCTCGCCCGCCAGCGTCTGCATCGCCCTTTCCATCCGGCTTTCATCAAACGGCAAATCTTCCGAACCCCCGTCGTCTTTGGCCCGTCCGGTGAAAGCGAAGGCGGACATCATTCGGGACAGCGGCCGGCGCTTGCACCTGGGACACTTGGGTTTTTTGGACGTGTTCGTGGACCGGGAAAAGAAATTGAAAATGGTATTGCAGTCGCTGCAATAGAACTCATAGATCGGCATCCGGGCATCCCCCCTAATCGCTGCGATGGAAAGGTTGTGATGGAAAATTATAAAAAGCAATGCGCCGACTTGTCAACTGCATGGCCGGATGACTGCACCGCAAGTTGACTTGTCCCGCTGCCATCTGCTATGCCTCCGTGCAAAACGCATGGAAAGGAACGATCATTTATGGAGCAGACACTGTCCATCATCAAGCCCGACGGGGTCGCCCGCGGTCTGGTCGGCAAGGTGATCCAGCGCATCGAAGCCATGGGCTTAAAGATTGCCGCCATGAAAATGGTGTGCCTGAGCCAGGCCCAGGCCGAGGGGTTTTATGCCGTGCACCGCGCGCGGCCCTTTTTTGAAAGCCTGACCGCTTTCATGAGTTCGGGTCCCGCCGTGGTCATGGTGCTGCAGGGGGATAACGCCATCGCACGTTGGCGCGACCTCATGGGCGCTACCGATTACCGCAAGGCGGCCGAGGGGACCCTGCGCCGGGAGTTTGCAACCGACATCGAAAAAAACGTGGTCCACGGCTCCGACGCGCCCGAAACCGCGGCCTTCGAGATCGGCTATTTCTTCAACCGCTTCGAGATCCTCGCCTGATGGCGGTTAAGATCAACCTGGCGAACATCGCCATCGTCCTGGTTCAGCCGAATATCTCCGAAAACATCGGCGCGGCCGCCCGCGCCATGTGCAACATGGGCCTCCGGCGGCTGATCGTGGTGGACCCGCCCCGCTGCGACCTGACGCGGGTGTGCAAGATGGCTACCCAGGCGGCCCTCGATGTGGTCGAGGCCATGGAGGTCTATGCCGCATTGCCCGAGGCGCTGCGGGAATTTGCCTATGTCGTGGGAACCACCGCTCGCCTGGGCGGCCAGCGCCAGGTCCTGCGCAGCCCCGCCCGCTTGGCGGAAATGCTGGTCCCGATCTCGGCCGACAACCCGGTGGCCGTCCTCTTCGGACCCGAAGATCGCGGGCTGACCAACGAGGACCTGCGCTTCTGTCACCAGGTGGCGACCATCCCCACGGCGGATTTCTCCTCCCTCAACCTCGCGCAGGCGGTCATGATCGTCTGCTACGAGTTGTCCCGCTGCAACCTGGAAACTCCCAGAGACTTTGCCCCTCGCCTGGCCAACCGCTTCGAGCTCGACGCCATGTATGCGCAGCTCAAGGACGTGCTCCTGCGCATCTGCTTCATCAACCCGGCCAACCCGGACTACTTCATGAACAACCTGCGCCATTTCGGTACGCGCATGCAGCTGCGCGCGAAGGAGGTGCAGATCGTGCGAGGCATCTGCCGCCAGATCGACTGGTATGGGAAGCACTGCTTCGAGCAGGGCAAGAAGTCCAAAGCCGCCGGCGAATGAAGCCGCTGCCGGTTCAATAGGTGGCGTCCGCGTATTCCAGCCAACCTCCGGCTTCGACCAAGGCCCGATCGAACTCAGCCAGCGCGAACGGTATCTCCTGGGCCTGGTCGTCCGCGCGGATTTCGATGACGGAGCGTGCGACGTCCGCCGCGGCAAAGACTGCGCGGTGAGCGAATTCCCGCAAGAGGCGATCGATGGTTGCGGCCGGCAGCTCCACGGCCAGCAGACCGCAGTTGAACATATTCTGGCGGAAGATGCGCGCAAAGCTTTCCGCGATGACCAGACGGATGCCGTTGGCTTCCAGCGCCCAAGGGGCGTGCTCGCGGGACGAGCCGCAACCGAAGTTGGCGCGACTCACAATGACCTGGCGCCCCGGCAGGTCGCGGTGCGGGGCAAAGCCCTCCAGCGCCAGGTCCTCGAAAAGGAAGGGTTTCAAGGCCTCCCGCTCGATCTCCGTCAGATATTTCGCCGGAATGATCTCATCGGTGTTGATATCCGGCCGGTTCAGAAACAACACCCTGCCGCCAAACGTTTTCATGTTCGATCGTCCTATCTTTTAAACAGTTCGGAGTTTTGAATATGACCGGCCAGAGCCGACGCCGCTGCGGTGGCCGGGCTCATGAGGTGCACCATGCCGCCGCGGCCCATGCGGCCGTTGAAGTTGCGGTTGGAGGTGGACGCGCAGACCTCGCCCTCGGCCAGGACCCCGGTGCTCATCCCCAGGCAGGGCCCGCAGGTGGGGTTGGTGACGCAGAACCCCGCATCCAGAAAAATGTGAATGAGGCCCTCCGCCAGCGCTTGAGCGTAGATTTTGTTAGTCGTCGGGCAGACGATGGCGCGCACGCGGGGGTGGATCTTTTTGCCGCGGAGTACGCTGGCTGCACTGCGCAGGTCATCCAGGCGGCCGTTGGTGCAGGAGCCGATGAAGACCTGGTCGATGGGGGTGCCTTGCATCTCGCGGACCGGCTTGACGTTGTCCGGTTTCCATCCAAAGGTGGTGACGGGCTCCAGCTTGGAAACGTCGTGCACGACCACCTCCTCGTAGACCGCATCCGGATCGGGCCACCATTGGCGAAAGGCCGCTACGGCGGCAGCCTTGTTCGGGTAGCCATCCCGAACGAACTCCCAGAGATAATCGACGGTTATCTCGTCGGGGTAGCAGATCCCGCAGGTGCCGCCGGCTTCAACCGTCATGTTGCAGAGCGTCATCCGGGCGTCCATGGTCATGGCCGCCACCACGGGACCGTCGAACTCGACGATGCGATGGGTGGCGCCGTTCATTCCGATGCGGCCGATGATGGACAGGATGACGTCCTTGGCGAACACGCCCGGCCGCAGCTGGCCGACGAGGGTGATCTTCATCGTGCGCGGGGTGCGGAAGGCACCGACGCCTTTCAGGATGCCCACCGCCAGGTCGGTGGTGCCCACGCCCGGGGTGAAGGCGCCGAAGGCGCCATCCGTGCAGGTGTGGGAATCTCCCATGATCACGGTGGTACCGGGGCGGACAAAACCCTGCTCTGGGAACAGTACGTGGCAGACCCCGTTGCGGCCGACATCGAAGAAGTCCGCGATCTGGTGGCGGCGAACCCAGTCCCGCAGAATCTTGCCCTGCAGGGCGGTATTGGAATCCTTGGCGGGGGTCACGTGGTCGATGACCGCTTTGATTTTGGCGGAGTCGAAGACCCGGTCCCGGCCGGTGCGCATCAGATCCAGGATGGCGGTGGGGGTGGTGATCTCGTGACAGAACACCGCATCCAGGCGCAGGACCCAGACATCTGCCGCCGGCCGATCCACCACGTGAGTCTCGAATATTTTCTCCGCTACCGTCTTGCCCATGTTTTTTCTCTCCGTCTGAATAGGATTCCTAGTCGGTGTCGGTCTTCAGCACCGCCAGAAACGCGGACTGCGGTATCATGACCTTGCCGACCATCTTCATGCGTTTCTTGCCGCGTTTCTGCTTTTCAAGCAGCTTGCGCTTGCGGGTGACGTCGCCGCCGTAGCACTTGGCCAGTACGTCCTTGCGCAGCGGAGAGACCGTCTCGCGGGAGATAATGGTGCCGCCGATCGCGCCCTGAATGGCGATCTTGAACATCTGCCGCGGCATTTCTTCCTTGATCTTCTCACAGGCGGTGCGCGCCCGCGTTACGGCGCTGTCGCGATGCACCAACTGCGACAGAGCGTCGACGCGTTCACCGTTGATGAGGATATCGAGCTTGACCAGGTCGGTCTCGCGGTAGTCGAGCAGGTCGTAGTCGAAGGATCCATACCCCTGGGTGATCGACTTGAGCTTGTCGTAGAAGTCGTAGACTACCTCGGCCAGGGGGATTTCGAAGATCATCTCCAGCCGGTCGCTGGTGAGATACTGGTAGTTCGTGTTGGTACCGCGGCGCTCCAGGCAAAGCTTCATGACCGCTCCCATGTAGCGCTCCGGAACGATAATGGTGGCACGGATGAAGGGCTCCAGCGTGGAGTTGATCAGGGTGGGGTCCGGGTAGAGCGCCGGGTTGTCGATGGTGGTCTCCGAACCGTCGTGCATGCGGATCCGGTAACGAACCGATGGGGCGGTTAGGATTAGCGAGAGCCCGTATTCGCGCTCGAGCCGCTCCTGCACCACCTCCAGGTGCAGCAGACCCAGGAAGCCGCAGCGAAACCCGAAGCCCAGCGCGACGGACGTGTCCTTCTCATATATGATGGCGGCATCGTTCAGCTTCAGCTTCTCAAGCGCTGTCGCCAGTTCCTCGTAGTCGTCGGCGGCTACGGGGTAGATGGACGAGAACACGACGGGCTTGGCTTCCTTGAAGCCCGGTAGGGGCTCGGCGCAGGGTCGCTCCTTGAGCGTAATGGTATCGCCGCAGCGCGTGTCGCTGACGGTTTTGATCCCGGCCGTGAGGTAGCCGACCTGGCCGGCGGAAAGCTCGGGCGCCGGGATCTGACGCAGCTGGAAGATACCGACTTCTTCCACCTTGTAGGTGGCGTTATTTGACATGAAGCGGATCACGTCGCCGGCGCGTACTCGCCCTTCGAAGACGCGGAAATACACCACCGTTCCGCGGTAGGGGTCGTAGTGCGAGTCGAAGATCAAGGCCCGAAGAGGCGCCTCCGCATCCCCGGTCGGCGGAGGCAGGCGCTGGACGATGGCCTCGAACAGGGCGTCGATGCCGATCCCCTCCTTGGCAGAAACCAGCAGGGCTCCCGCGGGATCCAGGCCCAGGTCGGACTGGATCTGGCTTTTCACCCGCTCCGGGTCGGCGGAGGGCAGGTCGATCTTGTTGATGACCGGTATGATTTCTAAATTATGCTCGAGGGCCAGGTACATGTTGGCCAGGGTCTGGGCCTCCACGCCTTGGCTGGCATCGATCAGCAGCAGCGCCCCTTCACAGGCGGCCAGTGCCCGGGAGACTTCGTAGGTGAAATCGACATGTCCCGGGGTGTCGATCAGGTTCAGGACGTGCGCTTGCCCGTTGCGCGCCTGGTAGGGCAGACAGACCGTTTGGCTCTTGATGGTGATGCCGCGCTCGCGTTCGATGTCCATGCTGTCGAGGATCTGATCCTGGAACTCCCTTTCCGATACGATATGGGTAGCCTGGATCAGGCGATCGGACAGGGTGGACTTCCCGTGATCGATATGGGCGATGATGCTGAAGTTGCGTAACGAGCGCATGTCTGCGGGGGTCGGAGAAAACAGGCGCGTAGCGTCGAGTTTCATCGAATGAACCCACGCCGCGGGTGGTTGCGAGCAAGTTGACTCCGAATGCCTTTCCGGTTATATTAAATCCATTACAAAGGTTGGTAAGTTAGCAGCGAACCTTTGCTGCTGTCAAGGCGCTGATTCCTTAACGCCCTGCAGCGGAGCGGCGGGGTTCGCCCGCAACTGGCCGAGGGGAGCATCGATCGTGGGGCAACGCATCCTGATCGTCGATGATAAGCCTGATATCCGCAGCTCCATTTGCGAGTACCTGCGGCTGGCAGGATTCGAGGCTGAATCGGCTGCCAGCGCCGAGGCGGCGCTCGATCTGATTGGGCAGACGGCCTTTGATGTCCTGATAGCGGACATCGCCATGCCGGGGCTGGGCGGGCTCGAACTGACGCGTCTCGTCAAGCGGGACCACTGCGTGGATGTGATCGTTATGACCGGTTACACCCAAAATTACTCGTATGAAGATGCCATCAATATCGGCGCGAGCGACTTCGTGATCAAACCGGTGCGCTACGAGGAACTATTGCTGCGCGTGCGGCGGGTCCTGCGGGAACGGGAGCTTACCGACGAGCGCAACCGCATGTTGGAGAAACTCCAGAGACTGGCCATCACCGACGGGTTGACCACGCTTTTCAATTCACGTCACTTTTACACCCAGCTCGAGCTCGAGGCGGATCGGTCCATCCGCTACAAACACCCGCTGGCCCTGCTGCTGATCGATATCGACCGCTTCAAGGAGTTCAATGATGCCTTCGGTCATCTCGAAGGGGACAAGGTGCTGGTGCGGTTCAGCCAAATTTTGAAGTCCTGCCTGCGCGCCAACGACTCGGCCTATCGATATGGCGGCGAAGAGTTCACCGTGATCCTGCCGGAGACCGCCGCCGAGGAAGCTCGGACCGTGGCCCAGCGCATCCGTGCGGCGCTCGAAGCCGAGCGGTTCGCCCCGCCGCCAGGACGGCCCGTGTCCAAGACCATCAGCATCGGCGTGACCGAGTATGCCCCCATGGAAGACATGACTACTTTCATCCGGCGCGCGGACGAGGCCATGTA
>CAZNAX010000098.1:0-11951 GCA_964570965.1 uncultured Desulfatibacillum sp. | reverse complement strand
ATAAGGGACAGATCGGGCTGGCGGGTGCCATGTACGATGTTCATAACGGGAAGGTGACCTTCAGTAACTAATGAGGCCAATATGATTCAGACATGAAGTCTCGTAAGAAGGCCGTCATTTTTGGTCTTTGAAGGAGGTATGTCAAAAAGGATTATTGCCGCCTCAGCAGATGCCTCGACAGCCGCTGCCAACCCCGCCGCCATGACCCATCTGGACCGTTCGCGGGTTCTGGCAGCTGCTCAGGGGATTTACATCGACCTTCAGTTTGACACCAAGAAGTCCGGATTCGATGGCGGTGACGGCGGCAATGCCGGGGAGTTCGTGCCGGCCTCCGGCTTACACCGGCTCGACCCTGGGTGGCCTCTGGCGCCTGCTCGGCTTCCCTTCCTATCGCTTCAACGACAAGGCGGGAATATATTTCGCGGTGCAAGATGCAGTGGTGGCCACCAAGGACAAGAAAAACCACGTCAGGCTGCATCAGGCCGTCAACCTGACTGCGGCGTGAGCCGTGGGCGGCGCGTTCTGGGGCATGCGGGTCGGCATGCTTTTTCTCAACCCGCCGTTCTGGTTTGCTTACTTGTCCGACATGGAGGCAGCCGTCATTATGGCGAGCAGCCTGATCATTGGCTTCATTGCCGGATCGCGACTGGTCGTGCGAGCACGGGGCCAGGCGACGCTGCTCTAACCGGCGGAAACCGATGAACCGATCCGCAAGGAAGTGCGCATCGGTAACGTAATTTCCCTACCGGTAATACCTGACCAATTGATCCAAAATGGAGGCTTACACCATGAAAAACGTACTCTATACAGGTACCGTTTTACTACTGCTGATGCTTCTTGCAGACAAATCATATTGTCTTGACATCATGAACCTGCGGGATCAGTCGACGCTCAGATGTCCGGGAGGAATAGTTGCTCGCGGCGATTCGGAATTGCATGTGCAGCGCAGATGCGGGGATCCATTGAAGATAGCCGCTAGGCAAGATTTCGGCCCCATTTGGATATATCATTTCCGCGGCGGTAGATTCATGTATTACTTGGCCTTTTTAAATGGAAATTTGCAGCGAATTGTAAGCGCGACCTGCAACCCAAATAGACCCGAATGTTTGGATATAAGGTGACAATCACCACTTTTGGATTACCCTTTACAACAATAGACAACGTTGGATGCCGGTTGATGGCGCTGATGAACTTGGTGGCGGTTGCCGCGCTGGGAATTCATGGGCCAATACAGGAGGCGTTATGTGTGTATCCACACATTTATTCGATTGGGCGGATGCAAGCTAAGCCTGATGTTGAAGGTATCATGCAATGCGGCGCATAAATTATCTACTATTTTCCTTGGCAGGACTCGTTGTTCTTTGCCTGGTGCTGATCGTAATCGTCCTGGTGACCTTTGACAATGACGATTATCGCCGGCTGGCGACCCGCGGCGTCAAGTTTTTCAGCGGCCACAGCGTCACAATCGAGGGGCCGTTTGCATTGGTGTTGTCAACCGCACCGTCTCTTTCCGCCGAAGCGATTCAATTCCATCCGGGAGCCGATGGTTCGCCGCCGCCGGTGACGACCATCGGAAAGCTGCACATCCAGGTCGCGCTGAAGCCTTTGCTGAGTGGGGTTTTGCTCATCAGACAATTGCTGGCGGAGGATGTTGTCATGGCGGTTACCATCAAGGAGGATGCCAAAGCCGAAGATGGTCGCGTGTCCACCCGACGGGCGGCGTCGGATATCAGAATTCCGATTATGGAAAGCGTTCGCCTCCGCAATATTCATCTGGACGTCATCGATGCGGCAGCCAACCGCACCGTCGAAATCCGGCTGCGAAACTTTGCCGTCAATGACATTCGCGGCACCGGACAGTCGCTTATAAACGGGGAGGGCTCGGTCAGCGGCAACGATTTCAAGATCGAGGGCCGAACAGGCGCCTTGGCCGCGCTGCTCAGAGGGGCAGAGCCTTTTCCGGTAGAGCTGTATCTGACTGCGCCCGGGTTTGAACTTGCTGTTTCCGGAACGGTCCAGGATTTGCTGGGTGGGAAGGGGCTTGAGCTGAAACTGTCTGCTGACGCCGGTGAACTCTCAAATGTGTTTAAGCTGTTGCACATGGAGGTTCCCCCCCTGGGCCACGTCAAAGTCGAGGCGTCCATCGCCCACGATATGGACGCCCCCAAAGTAACCCGTCTCGATGTAATACTTTTCGGTGATTCTCGTGTGGCATTTGCGGCCAACGGCTCCATCGCCAATGCCATCACCGGGGAAGGCGCCGACATCCAGTTTTCCGGGTTGTGCGAAAATCCGGATATCTTCAACATGCTGCTGCCCGAAAACCTGCCCGCGTTGAACCGTGTTCGCATGGTCGGCAAACTGTTCGAGGCTCAGGGTGAGATTGCAGTCGAGGACCTGGTTATCGATGCGGCCGCCGCACACGGGTTGTCGGTGACCGCTGATGGCCGTATCGACCTGGGCAAGGATTTCCACGCACCGGCGATCCGCGAAGTGGATCTGACCGTGTCGCTGAAGGCCGACAGCACCCGTTTGCTGGCTTCCGGTCTCGGAATGGAAGTGCCGGATCTGGGTGCGGTATCACTGCGCGCCCGCATCCACGGTTCCCCAGAGCGCTTTCAACTGACTGAGATCGATGCACGCACTGCCCACGCGAAAGGGCTGGAGATTGGACTTGCCGGCAAAATTGCCTTTGAACCGTCCCGGAAACGCGGGCTGCTTGGAACCGTTGATCTTCAAGCCCGTGCAGATGCACCGACCCTGGGCGCGGCTTTCATTCCGCTGGGCAAAACCGCTGTGCCTCGTTTGGGAGCGCTTCGGGCCAGTGCCCTGGTGCAGGGGACGACTGAAGTTTTATCTCTCCGTCAAATAGCGTTACGAGTGGGCCAAACGAGTTCGTTGCAAATGGAAGTCAATGGCGAAGTTGGCCGAATTCCAGTGGCGGGTGACCGTCCCATCTCCGATGTCAGGCTTGCGGCCTTGGTTCGGGCCAAGAGCACCTCAGCCCTTTCAGCGGTTTTGGGTATTTCCATACCGGATCTCGGGCCAGTGAAAGCCGCCGGGCACATCGTTGATCGAAAGGAAATCCTAGGAGTAAGCGATATCAGCGTCCTCGTCGGGAATGAAAAAAACGCTGCATTGAAAGTGACCGGCACAGTTGCCTCGGTGTTGAAAGATAATGACGTGGCCGTCGACGGAATCGCGCTTGTCATTGAGGCCCGCGATCTGGGACTGAAACCCTTTTCAGATTTGATCGGTAAACCGCTGCCGGATGTGGGGCCGATGAATGGGAGCTTTCGGATCACGGGCAGTCCGGCCCGATTGGCGGTCTCCAGGGCCAAGCTGTCGACCGTATCCCCCCGGGGATTGACGCTGACGGTCACCGGCGGCGTTGATCGCATCCGGCTGGGCGGCCAAAAACCACTAGAGGGTGTAGATGTTTTGCTTTCTGGCACCGCGCCGGATTCGGGCGCCCTGGCCGCATTGATCGATTTCGAGCTCCCGGACTTAGGTCCGTTGCAAATTGCGGCCAGTGTCAACGATGGCGGCAACAGCCTCGATGTGAAAAGCTTTGACATTCGCGGCGGTTCGGGTAAAGCGGCTTCTTTCCGCATGCAGGGGCAGATACTGCGGGTTGCGGATCTCAAACGGATGGCGTTTCAGGCAGCCTTTGAAGCCGCCTCGCAGCCCTGGGTGAAAAAATACATGCACCAGCCGCAAGCGGAAAATTTCCCGCTGGCCGGAACAATAAAAGTACGAGCGGCTGCCGATGGCATGATCATCGATGAGGCTCGGTTGGGCACGACCGACGGCAAAAGCCTGATACTCAAGACCCAGGGCCGGCTCACCCGGCTGTCTGCTTCTCCCGGGTTTGATCTCAAGCTCACTGCCAGCGCAGCCGATCCCCATGTGATCGGTTCGATGGTGGGTGTATCGCTGCCGCTGATTAAGGCACTGGATGTCGACGGCCGACTCAACGGCAGTGCCCGGAAGGTTGTGTTCAACGGTGAGACGCGGATCGGAAGGACCGCTTTTACATCAAACGTCAACAGCGATTTTGCCGGCAAGCGGCCGCGCATCGACGCAACGTTTGTTGCGAAGGTCGTAGATTTGGAGGACATGGGGTTCTTCCCGGGAGCACCCGCAGAAGATGCCCCCCAAACGCCTGCTCCGGAATCCTCAAAAATGAGTCGCCTGTTCGATGACATGCCTCGGTCGTTTAAGGCGCTCAAGGCGATTGACCTCTTTTTGGACATCGATGCCGATAAATTAGTCGGGCGCGATATCACTATCGAAAAATTTGACCTGGATGTTCTGCTTGAAAACGGCCGATTGCGAATCTACCCTGCAAGAATGAGTTATGCGGCCGGTTTTACCTCATCTGAATTCGTGATCGATGCCTCCGGCCCGATTCCGCAGTTTATGCTGAAAGTCAGCGGTGAAGATATCGATGTCGATGACCTGCTGGCCTATTTGCATGAGCCGATTATCGCCAGCGGCTCCCTCAACCTTGTCGTTGATCTGCAAAGCTCCGGCAAATCGCCGCGTGAGATCGCGTCGAATCTGAAGGGAGAAATCGCCATGGCGCTGGAAAACGGCAGGATCCGGCGTATCATCAACTTTCTGTCGGTTGACGCCTTTGATGTGCTGCTGGCCGCGGCCAGTCGAAGCACGCACACGGACCTGCATTGCATGATCAACCAAATCCACTTCGAAAACGGTGTCGGCGAAATCGAAATATTCTACATGGACAGCCCAAGGATCAGAGCCAGAGGCGCCGGGAACATCAATCTGGCAGCGGAAACCGTCGATGTCGTTTTGAGTCCGGAAATAAAGCGCAGGCTGTTCAGAAGAGGCTCGCCGGTTCGCATCACCGGAAACCTCACAGCGCCTTCAGCCAGGATTATCCCTGGTTCGGAAGTCGCCATGCTATACGGCGACATATTCCTGCCCTACATAACGATCCCGAAACGTATTCTGGGGTTTTTATGGTCTCTGATCAGAAACGACAGCTTGGCGACACCATGTGTGTTCGAGAAACGGTAGCTGCTTGTTCAGGATCAACAGGATCGGGAACTATACGGAACACGCTACTTGGACCCACCTTCAGGTTCTGGAGCGCTTCAACGCCGAAAAGATTGATTTCGCCTTCCCGACGCAGACGCTGCATGTAGCTGGTGACGACAAACGACCCCTAACCGCCGACAGGCGTGCACGGGCAGATCGAGGAGAGCCGTGAAACAAACAGATACAGACCTGGCGCTCCGGACCGCGACTTCCGACGCACATCAGGCGCCGGTGCCGATCATCGATCCACGCAATGGCGACCTGGAGGACGATGCGTTGAGTCCCAAGCAGCGCTCCCTTCTCTCCATCGCGGGCAGCCTGTTTGCGGAGATCAGCCTGCCGAAGCTGCTTTCCGCCTGGTTTCTGTCAATCGTCGTACCCGGCATCCTGCTGGGTGCCTCGCCGCTGGTGGCTTCGGCATGGCTGGCAAAGGTCACCAGCGGCTTCGGCGCACTGGCGGGTGTGGGCACATTGGTGTTTCTCATTGGCATGGCCGTCATCGGCTGGTTCGGCTGGCGGCCGCTCTTCAGGCTCGCCGAGTACAATTTCTGGTCGCTGAATTCTGTCGCCGTCCAGCCAGGCTATGCGCTCTGCCGCGAAGGTCTGCAACATCTGGCCGAGCGCCTGTTCGCGACCGATCAGAACAACAGGCGGCGCGCCAATCTGCGGGCGCGGAGCGCTTTGGGCGCCGGCCTCCTGCTCTGCGCTCTTGCTATCGCGCTCGTCGCGATGGTCTGGCCCTACACGCGCTGGCAGGGCTTCGCCAGCGACTTCATGCAACCGCATCGTCTGGTCGTACCCACACTCGCCAACGCGGTGGTGCTGGTGTCCGGCTATCTGGCGGCGGCATCGCTTGGGTGGGGGATCGCCGACAGCGCCATGGACCAGCCCGTCACCCTCTCCGTGTTCGATTACCCGACGGCCGGAACGCGAACCTGGCGTGTGGCACACCTGTCCGACGTGCATGTGGTAGGCGAACGCTATGGTTTCCGGATCGAATGCGGCCGAGGCGGACCGAGGGGTAACGAGCGTTTCGCGCAGTTCATGGAGCGGCTGGCGGACATCCACGCCGAAAAACCTCTCGACATCGTTCTGATCAGCGGCGACATGACCGACGCCGGCCGATCGTCCGAATGGGCCGAGTTCATGGACATCATGTTCCGCCATCCGGGCCTGACGGCACGAACGCTGATTCTCCCTGGCAATCATGACGTCAACATCGTTGACCGTGCCAACCCCGCACGTCTCGATCTTCCGCTCAGTCCCGGAAAGCGGCTGCGCCAGTTGCGTACCGTATCGGCAATGGACGCGATGCAGGGCGACAGGGTCCGGCTCGTGGACCCAAAAACCCCGCTGGCGGGGCATACGGTCCGAAACGCGCTCGCACCCTATCGCGAGCGAATTGCGGCGTTCGCCGACCAGGGAACGCTTGCCCTGTCGCTTGCGCTGCGCCGGTGTTGGAAGGATCTCTTCCCGATGGTGCTGCCGCCGGCCACTGACGACGGCTTGGGCGTCGTCATCCTCAATTCCAATGCCGAGACCCACTTTTCCATGACCAACGCGCTGGGACTCATGACGATTGATCAAGCCAACCGAATGGCGGCGGCCATGCGGCGGTTTCCGAGGGCGATCTGGATCGTCGCCCTGCATCATCATCTCGTCGAGTACCCGATGGCCGTGAAGGCTTTCTCGGAGCGGATCGGCACGGCGCTCGTCAACGGCAGCTGGTTCGTGCGCGCGCTGCAGCCGTTTGCGCGCCGGGCGGTGGTCATGCACGGTCATCGTCACATCGACTGGATCGGCACCATCGGCGATCTCCGCATCGTGTCGGCCTCCTCGCCGGTCATGGGGGGCACGGACGATCAGCCGACCTATTTTCTCATCCACAGGCTGACCAGCGACAGCAACGGCAATCTGGGACTCCTCGAGCCGGAGCGCATTGAAATGCCGGCAGGCGAGGCTCGCCAGGACACGCCCGTATAGGCGGGTCCCGGGTTGAGCGCCCGTCTCCGGTGAGAAACCCCGCCAGCCAACAGCTGGACGGGTACTGCTCGCAGAATGAAAACACGCCGATGAAAGTGCCGAACATGTCATAAAGGGGACTGGATATCTTTAAAGCACTTGCTGGCAGGTGGTTCACCCAATTTTCTAGTGTCACCCTTCTTCTCTCTTGATGAGCGGCGCTCAGGGGGTAAGACCATCGAACTCACTATTCTAATGCCTTGCCTGAACGAAGCCGAAACCATCGGGGCCTGCGTCGACAAGGCGATCGGATTTCTGCACCGCGCCGGGGTTGACGGCGAGGTCCTCGTCGCCGACAACGGCAGCAGCGATGGCTCTCCATCCGTTGCGGAGTCCCGCGGGGCACGGGTCGTTCCGATCCGCGCGCGGGGCTACGGCGCGGCGCTGAGCGGCGGCATCGCCGCTGCCCGCGGACGCTACATCATCATGGGCGACGCCGATGACAGCTACGATTTCTCGCGACTGGACGATTTCTTGGAGGAGCTGCGCAACGGAGCGGACCTGGTCATGGGCAACCGCTTCAAGGGGGGCATTCGGGCTGGCGCAATGCCGGTGCTGCACCGCTGGGTGGGAAATCCGTTGCTCAGCTACGTCGGGCGGCGGCTTTTCCGGATCCAGGTAAATGATTTCCACTGCGGTCTGCGTGGCGTCAATACCCAGTCGATCCGGGCACTCAATCTGCGTACCCCCGGTATGGAGTTCGCCAGCGAAATGGTTGTACGCGCTGCGCTGGAGGGCTTGAAAGTGGTGGAAGTGCCCACGACCCTCTCCCCGGACGGGCGTTCACGACCGCCGCATCTGCGCACTTGGCGGGACGGCTGGCGACACCTCAAGTTCCTGCTGACCTACTCTCCACGCTGGCTATTTCTTTACCCCGGCATTGGTTTTCTGGCGCTGGGGGGGGTGGTCACCGCGCTGCTTTTTCCGGGGCCCTTGCGGGTGGGCGGCGTTGGCTTTGAGAACAAGACTTTCATAACCGGATGCCTGTGCCTGCTGGTGGGGGTGCAAAGCATTGCCTTTTCGCTGCTGGTGAGGCGCTACGCCTCGCGGCAGGGGTACTTGCCGCGCCACCGGCGTTACGCCAATTTTCTCGATAATCTGACGCTGGAGCGATTGGCCCTGGTGGCGCTCGTCTTTTTTTTGCTTGGCAGCGGCGGCGTCGCCTGGTGTTTCTTCAAATGGTGGAGCGCTTTTTTCGGGCCGTTCGACAGCCCCGTCGCCACCCGGCTGATGGTGTTTTCGATTTCCATTCTGGCCGCCGCGACCCAGATCCTGCTCGCCGCTTTTCTCGGCGCCATCATGGATGTCGGCAAGGAAATCCAGGACCGGTGAACGGGCGAAAGCCCGCGGCCGCGGCTTACCTGTCTGTTTCCGGATTACCGGGGACATTTCGGGCCAGTCTTTCTCCGACCGTCTCAGCCCTTGAGAACTATCAAACCGCTTGACTTGTCGCACGGCTTTGGTTAACTAAGCTGCTTCAATAGGTTAACGAAACGCGTTGAGTACTGATGAAATCACGGATTCTTATGCTGCTGCGCGAGTCCGACGGAGTTGTTTCCGGCAGCGCGATCTGCGGCCGCATCGGCACCTCGCGGGTGGCCGTTTGGAAGCATATTCAAAAACTCCAGGAGCTGGGCTACGACATCGAGTCCGGCCCCAAGGGGTACCGGCTCTGTTCGTCACCGGACAGCCTTCAGCCTTGGGAGTTTCCCGGCCGCGAAGACCGCATGGTCTACCTGCCGGAGACGACCTCCACCATGGATGTTGCCAAGGACCTGGCGCGTGGCGGCTGCCCGGCCTTTACCGTGGTGGTCGCCGGCCGCCAGAGCCGGGGGCGCGGCCGGATGCGGCGGGTCTGGGACTCGGAGGAGGGCGGCCTGTATTTCACGGTGGTGCTGCGGCCGCGCATTCCCGTTTTGTGGAGCTCGCGGGTGAACTTTCTCGTTTCGTTGACGCTGGCCAATATTCTGCGCGATGGTTACGGCGTGGGCGCGGGCTTGAAATGGCCGAACGACATCCTGGCTCAGGGCCGCAAACTCAGCGGGTTGCTCTCGGAGATGGAGGCCGAGGGCGACGAGGTCCGTTTCATCAATGTCGGGATCGGCCTCAATGCCAACAACCGCCCGCCGGCCGTGGAGCCTCCGGCGGTGTCCCTTCGGGAGCTGCTGGGGCGGCCGGTTTCCCGCCGGGAGCTTTTATCCAGTTTTCTCGATGAACTGGAGCAGCGTATGCATGCCGAGCCCTGGGAGACGGTCATGGCCGGGTGGAAGGCGCGCTCAATCACGTTGAATCGACCGGTGCGCATCGTGACCGCGCGCGAGGAATTCAGCGGGACCGCCTTGGATGTGGACGAAAACGGTGCGCTGCTGCTGAAGCAAGCCGACGGGACGATGTCGACGGTCGTTTACGGCGACTGTTTTATGACATGAGATCATCGAGTTTGAAGCGCGTTTGAAAAGGAAGCCATGAATCAGGTCGGCACAAGTGAAATCAGGGCCTCGGGGGCTTTGCGGCCGCTCGTTTACGCCTCGCTTTTTGCCGCATTGACGGCCGTCGGGGCTTATCTGTTCATCCCGATCGGCCCGGTACCCATCGTGCTGCAGAACATGTTCGTTTTCCTGGCGGGGCTTCTCCTGGGAAGCCGCTGGGGCCTCGCGAGCGTGGCGGTGTATCTGCTGGCGGGCCTTTGCGGTCTGCCGGTCTTTGCCGGGGGAACCGGTGGGATCGGGCGTTTTTTCGGGCCGACCGGCGGATTTCTGCTGGGGTATTTGCCGGCGGTCTTCCTGATCGGCTCGATTGCCGACCGGCGGTCGGGACGCATGCTTTGGGATGTGGTCGCCATGGTGCTCGGGTCGGCCGCCCTTTATGCCTGCGGGGTACCTTGGCTCAAGGTCGTGACCGGGATGACGCTGGCAAAAGCCGCGGCGGTCGGCATGCTTCCCTTTCTCGCGGGGGATGCGCTCAAGATCGCCGCCGCCGCTTTGATTGCCAGAGCGGTTCGTCCGATCATGACCAACTAATCGGCTTCAAGGCACGGTTCCCTTACGGCATTTTATTCTTCACCAAACACCCAATGCCAAACACTAAATACCAAACACCCAAATACCCAGTTTGCCATGGCTGCCATCATTGAAATTGACAATTTGACTCACCGATTTGCGGATGGGACGGTCGGTTTGGATGGGATCACGCTCGAAATCGAGGCGGGCGGCTTCGTGGTCATCGCCGGCGCCAATGGGTCGGGCAAGACCACGCTGCTGCGCCATCTCAACGGCCTGCTCCTGCCGACTGCTGGAAGCGTGCGCGTAGCGGGCGTGTGCGTGAAGAAACACCCGCTCCAGGCCCGCGTGTTGGTAGGTATGGTGTTTCAGGATGCCGACAGCCAGATCGTCGGCGAGACGGTGCGCGACGAGGTGGCGTTCGGGCCGGAAAATCTGAGGCTGGATCGAGGGGAGATCGACCGGCGGGTGAGGGAGGCGTTGGCCGCCACGGGTTTGATGCACCTGGCGGATAAACGGCCCCACTTGCTTTCCGGCGGAGAGAAGCGGCGGTTGACCATTGCCGGAATACTGGCCATGCAGCCGCGGGTGATCGTTTTCGACGAGCCGTTTGCCAACCTGGATTATCCCGGCGTTCGCCATGTGCTCGACCAGATGATCCGGCAGCACCGAGCGGGCTGTACAATTATCGTAACGACCCACGACCTTGATAAAGTGTTGGCCCACGCGGACCGCCTGATCTTCATGCGCGGCGGAAGGATCGAGGGCGATGGCCCGCCGCCGGTTCTGATCGCCCGGGCGGAAAGCTGCGGGGTTCGCAGCCCGCGAGCCATGCATCTCGGGGTGGAGGCGCTTTCGTGGCTGAACTGACCGCATTCGCCTATCGGCCCGGGACCTCGATGCTGCATCGTCTGGACGTCCGCATGAAGCTGGCCCTTGTGGCAGCTGCGTCGCTGATCGCCCTGCAGCTGGGTTTCTCGGGGTTGGGGCCGATGGCGCTATCGCTAATGGTCGTAGCCGCCCGCTGCCCCCGGAGCCTGCGTATTGAAACAAGCGAACTGCGCTGGATCGGACTGCTGCTGGCTTTCGTTTTCTCTGCGCGGGTGCTGTCCGCCGACGGGACAACGGTTTTATCCATTTTGGCGCTGGATATCACCCGCGAGGGCCTGCGGGCGGGGGCATTGGTCAGCCTGCGTTTGGCGTTGGTATTTCTGATCGGAACGCTGCTCATGGGCACGACCCGCTCCTCTGAGATCAAAACCGCTGTTCAGTGGTTTCTAAAACCGCTGCCGTTTGTTTCTGCTGAGCGGGTCGGCACCATGCTGGGCCTGCTGGTCCGGTTCATTCCGGTGATTTTCGAAGAAGTCTCGCAGGCCTCCGATGCGCAGCGCGCGCGTGCGGTGGAATACCGTCGGAATCCGCTTCAGCGCGCGGTGAAGCTGGGTGTTCCGATCATGAGCCGGATTTTCAAACGATCGGATCAACTGGCGCTGGCCATGGAGGCGCGCTGTTATTCCGAATTCCGGACCCAGCCCCTGCTCAAGGCTGGCTTTAAAGATTGGGCCATATTCATTCCAGGTTGCCTCTGGCTGGCCACCTTGCTGGCAGTTTGAGATCAAGCTGTTTTTTTATTGACAAAAAGCATCCGGGTAAATATAAAAAAGCGTTTGAGGATCGGGCCGTTAACTCAGGCGGTAGAGTATCTGCCTTTTAAGCAGAGAGTCGCTGGTTCGAGTCCAGCACGGCCCACCAGGGTCCACCAAGGGTCCCCATCGTCTAGTCTGGTCCAGGACACCGGCCTTTCACGCCGGCAACACCGGTTCAAATCCGGTTGGGGACGCCACCAATAAAATCAAGGACTTA
>CAZNAX010000097.1:0-12061 GCA_964570965.1 uncultured Desulfatibacillum sp. | reverse complement strand
AAACGACGGTCAAAATCTGCGCGAACCCGATCAGGAAGGCGGCCATCACCGCACCAACCCAGCTCCCGATGCCTCCGACGATGCAGACAGCGATGGCCAGGATGAGCACGTTGTATCCGGATTCCACGACGATGTTGCCGAGGGGCAGCAGCAGCAGCGCCGCCAGGGCCGCCAGCATGGACCCCAGGCCCATGGCCACCACGGCCATGACGTCCGAGTCGATCCCCAGCATGAGCGCCGCTCGTTCATCCTGAGCCATCCCCCGCAGCGCCAGCCCGATGCGCGTGTAGCGAGTAAAAAACCACAAGAAGGCCACCAGAGCCGCCCCTGCGCCCACCACCACCAGCCGCTGGTAGTCGACCGAAACACCGCCGATGGAGGTGCTACCGTCGATGAAGGCCGGCAGCGTGTACGTCATGCCCTTGAATCCTATCCATCTCAGACCCTCCAGGATGGCCAGTGCGATGGCGTAAGAAGCGATGATTTCGGAGATCGCCATTCCCCGCACGCGGATCAGAAAAAGCAGATAGATCGCCGCGCCGATCAGCGCCGTGATGATCATCGTCAACACAATGCTGAGCAGGTAGTTAAGCCCCAGGGTATTGAAGGCGCTCCAGGCGATGAATCCGCTGAGCACGTAGAGCGCGCCATGGGCGAAATTGGGCAAACGACTGACGCCGTACACCAGGGCGAAGCCGAGGGCGTACAGCGCCAGCGTCACGCTGTTGATGGTGCCGTAAATCAAGATATCCATTCGGGTCCTTGAGAGCGACTGCGCAAATGGGAAACGGTTAGAATTTCAAACAACGCATGCTAAATAAAATCCGACGCACGAAATCCGAAATCCGAAACAAATCCGAATGACCGAATGACCGAAACGCTGACAAACCACCTTCAGGTGGCGGCCCCAACGGTTTTGGTCATTGTCCTTTTTGAACATTCGAATTTGTTTCGAGTTTCGTGCTTCGGATTTCGGATTTTTATCACTTCTTCATCCAGGGCGGCAGCTGGATCTCGCCCATGGCGATGCTCTTGGGATAGACCACCACGCGCTTGCCGGCCTGCCATTGCAGAATGGTGCCGACGGCGCCTTCCTTCGGATCGGTCGACGGAATGACCTGATGGCTCTTGGGGTCGAAGCGCAGCCGTCCGTAAACGCCCATCAGGTCCGTTTTCTCGAGCTCCACAACCATCTTGTCGGCATCCAGGCTCTTGGCGCGTTCGATTGCGTCCTTGAGCACATACACCGCCATATAGCTGCTGGAGGACCCCAGGCCTTCGGGTTCGACATTCCAGCGTTTGGTGTAGGCGTTGAAAAACTTCATGGTCCAGTCGGTCGCATTGGAGGGGGCGTTGCCGGCGTTGACCACGTTGCAGAGTGTAAATTCGCCTTTGCCGTCCGTGGCTTTCCAGAAACCGGGCTGCTCCGCGGCGGCCAGCGTCGAACCGAACGGCAGCGCTGGAACTTTCATGTCGTACCACTGCTTCAGCAGGATCGCGCTTTCGGGCATGTCCATCCAGATGTTGATGATCTCGGTCTTGGAGTCCTTGGCTTTGAGCAATCCTATAGAGAAATCGGTCGCCCCGGTCGGGTAAATTTCCAGGCCGGTGACGTTCCAACCCTTGTCGGTGGCGATTTTTTTGACGAGATCGGCCGCCCCGCGTGCATGGCTGACGTCCTGCGCCATGATGAACAGATTATTGAATCCGTATTTCTCCTTCAGCTGGGTAAAATTGGCGAAAATTTCCCCCACGAGGTTTTTGGCCTCGCCGTGGATACGGAAGCAGTATTTGAATTTGTCGTACTGCTGGGCGACCATGGCATGGTAGTTCGGGGTCAAGACTCCGCTGGTGAGGATCGAAACTTTTTTGTATTTCGACAGCAGCGGCATGGCCGCCAGGGCCGCTTCGGATCGCACCGGGCCCCCGAGGATGAAGTTGGCCTTTTTATCCAGAATGAGCTTTTCCACCGCCAGCAGCGCCTCGCTCACCGGCACACCGGGCTCCAAATCGCGCGTGTCGATGACCTCCATCTTGAACGGCCTTTTTGCGCTGCCGACCTGCACTCCGCCAGCGGCGTTGATCTCCTCCACCGCCAGGGTGAATCCGCGTTCGGCGGCCCAACCGTAAAGAAAGGCCATTGAAAGCGGGCACCCCAAAACGATGGGGTCAGCCGCCCGAACCGGCGATACGAACAGGAGCGACAACACCGTCAGTGTTAGGAACACGGACAGAACAAGGCTTCTCATTCTACGCATCTTCCACCTCCTTCTTTTGTCTGGGGACGATTGAGGGCATATCGACACGACAAATCATAGTGAAGCCAATTTAGCAACAACAGCGATGATCATATTTTGTGATTCAAATTTTTGGTTCGTTAGAGCTATAATTTCGTGGTATTAAAATCAAGCGTTATCTTAAGCCCATTCAAAACAAGACGCACTTTGCACCTTCCAGAATTTCGATTGCCTGGCGTTCGGTTTCGGCGGGCATGCTCATGGAAGACGCCTTGCTTGAGCAGGGGCGGTGGCGGATAATTTGCGGTCGCCCTCGGCTTCTGGTATAGCTCCGGCCGGGACATGCAGCGCGCAAAACGGAGGCGGAGAATGGATCTCAAAGTTAAAGCGGCAATTGAGGCGGCCGTAGTTCATGAACCCTTTGCGAGGTCCTTGGCAATCGAACTGTGCCGTCTGGAGGACGGCTTCTCCCGCGTCGAAATGATCTACGACCCCGCGCAGCAGAACAACATCTACGGCCGCGCCCACGGGGGTGCTGTGTTCGGGCTGATCGACGAGGCCTTTGAAACGGCGGCTCAAACCGACGGCACCGTGGCGGTGGCCATGAACGTCAGCGTGACCTACATCGCCAGCCCGCAGCCCGGCGCACGCCTGTGGGCCGAGGCCCGGCGCGTGGCCCAGACCAAGCGCACCGCCAGCTATGACATCAAGGTCGGCAATGCGGCAGGAGAGCTGATCGCGGTGTGCCAGGCGCTGGCCTTCCGCACCGGAAAACCCATTCCCTTTTTATAAAAACATCCTTACGGATGCTTTTATAAAAATTTCAAATACCTTTATCCAAAATTCGGGGGTCGTGCTTCAGCCGCTCCTGGATGCCCTTGCCGATCTGGTAGTTGCGGCTGAACTCCGACCAGAACGCCCTGTCCTTGGCTTGCCAGTCGGGTCCGAAACGCTTGTCGAAATAGCCGCCCAGACGGTCGAACAGGAGCTTCCAGGTCGGCTCGCCGCGCTCGTGGGCCGCCAGCAGGCTGTCCAGCAGCTCGTCCAGTTCGGCCAGCGTCTCCTTCGGCAGGTAGGAGATGGCGCCTTTGCGGATGGATTCCATCAGCGTCTCCGGATTGATGGCATGGGCGGTGAGCATGACCGTGGGGATGCCCCGTTCGACCGTCTCTTCGAGCAGCTTCAACCCGTTGACCCCCATGATGTCCAGAACCGCGAGGTCGTAACGCTGCTCCTTGATTTTGCGAGAGGCCGTCTCGTAATCAACCGCCCGGTCCACATGGGCTTCTTCCAAAATGTCTGCGATCGTGTCGAGGATATCTTTCTCGTCATCCACGGCGAGGATGCGCTTGCCCTTGATAAAAGTTCTCGTAACCGCCATCTGCGACCTCCTTGAGTGTGGCAGCGCACGTCGGCTGCCGTTTTATCGATTGCCGGCCGGATGCGGCCGTTCCAGTTCCAAGGGCAGCGTCAAGCGGAATGTCGCGCCTGCACCCTTGCGGCTGCTGACCTCGATGTCGCCGCCCAGAGACCGGGCCATGATGAGGGACCCGGCCAACCCGAGCCCATGGCCCTTGCGATCGACCATGGAGCACTCCTTCACCTGCGTGTAGCGTTTGAAGATCAGTTCATGGTGGCCGGGCTCGATTCCGGGCCCGTCGTCAACAACCCCCACCACCAGGCGATCTGCGTTAATTTCCATATGGACATCCATGCGCTGCCGGCGGTGATGCAAGGCGTTTTTGAACAGGTTGCCGGCGATTTGGCGAAACTTGGTTTCATCCTGGAACATCTCGACGGACGCTGCGTCGACCGGCAGGTGCAAGAATATGTGGTTGCCGTTCAACAGGGCGATGAGTTCCGCTTCGACCTGGTATTTGCCGATCGCCTCGGAGGCCGGACCGGTCACAGTCTCTAATGCATCCTTGAGCGCCTGCTGCAGGGCTGCGAGCGCCGTGAAGCGGCGGCATACGAAGCAGCCGGATTGGGATCGGCCGATCTCCAACAAGTCGTTTAGGATTCCCCAGGCTTTGCGGGTGTTGCGCAAGCTGCGCATCAGCGTGTTGGCCTGTTTGGGAGTGAGCGGCCCGTACTTGTCTTTTTTCTCCAGCACGGTGCGCAGGCCGGTTTCGATGATCGCAATCGGGTCCTTGAGCTCGTGAATCAGGAACTCGATGCTGATTTCCTGAAAGAACCCGGTCGCTGCCTCTTCAGATCGCCTGTCGCTGGGGGCGTTCATGCCGTATGCTCCTCCACCGATTGAGGGTGACCGCTTCCGGGTGCAGCCGATGGCGGGCTCGCCGCCGCCGAGAACCGAACGGTGACGACGGTGCCTCCCGTCTCACTGCATTGGTCGGGGCGGCTCAGATGCCCGCATCCGCCCGCATCCCCCGGGCACTCGTCCTGGTCACTGGGAATGAACCGGCAGCGTGAGGACTTCATGCTGATCTTGAACCCGTAGCGCTCCGCGAACATCTGCATGCGCAGCAGGTCAAAGCCCTTCCCGCCGGCCTTAAAATCATACGGCCGGCGAGTGGAGTACTGCAGCGGCTCATAGGCCGTGAAAAAATTGCCGAAAATCAGCCGCTGGTTTTCAGCGGTGATTCCGACCCCGGTGTCCTGAATTTCGAGCACAGCGCCCGCACGCTCTCTGCGGACGGTGACCCGGACCTCACCGCCGTCCGGAGTGTTCTCCACCGCGTTGCGGACCAATCCCTCAATGACCTTGGACAGCACGTCGGCCGGGACAAACACCGGAGGCGCATCTTCCAGGAGGATCTCCAGCCGTACCCGGCGGTGGGTGAATTGGGGGCGCAGAATTTTGACGTACTCGTCCGTAAACCGCGCGAGGTTGATCGTTTCCGACCGCGCGTCCCGTGGCCCGAACAGCCAGTCGATGCGGCGGCGCAGCTGCTCGGTGACGCTTTCTTCCCCGAACGCTTCGGCGGCCAGCGCCTCCAGTTCGTCGGCGCACTGATCCAGCAGGACCGACAGCATTCGATGGGGAACCACGTCCTTTTCCTGCAGCAGGTCTTCGATTTGGTATTGCATGTCCAGCAGGCGTTGGAGATTGCGCCGGGCGCGATCCAGCGTCACCTCCCATCGGCCGCCGCCGCTCAATGCGGCCAGCTGCTTGGCCAGCAGGTTCAGCGACGCGGAAAGCACCGACAGCGGCGTCTTGAGTTCGTGCGACAGGTGATGGATCACACGATCCTTGGCACGGTTCAGGCTCCTGACCGCTTGCAGCGAGCGCTCCAGGGCCTCGTTGATGCCGGCGTTTTCGATCGGCAGCGACACCAGGTTGGCCAAGGTGGAAAGCAGCGCCAGGTCGCTTTCGGTGAAGGGTCCGCCTTTCTTGTTGACGGCGCATAGAACGCCGATCATGCGCGCCTGCGTGACCAATGGGACATCCAGCACGCTGTGCGTGCGATAGCCGGCTTTTTCATCCACCTGGGCGAAGAAGAAAGGGTCTTGCGAGGTGTCGTTGACCATCAGCGGCCTGCCGGTCCGATAGACTTCGCCCGCGATCCCCTTGTCGACCGGGAACCGGATCTCCTTCATGCGCTGGCCGGTATCCAGATTGTCGAAAACGGACTCTCGGAAGAAAAACTCTTTCTGGTCGTCATCCAGAAGGATCACGCTCGCACCCTCGACATCGAGCAGCTGCCGCACCTCGCGGGTGATGAACTCCAACCGTGCGTCCAAGGTTCGGAACTGGTATAACGCCTGAGCAATGCGGAACAGCGCCTGGTTGATTCGGGTGGTGCGCTTTTCCTGGGTCACGTCCCGCAACGTGATGACCTGCCCCGCCGGCCGCCCAGCCTCGTCGTAGAAAATGGCGCCGTCGATGATGATGTCCAGCAGGCGGCCGTCCTTGGTCAGACGCCGGGTATCGAAATTGTGGATGACTTTTTCGCGGTACAGCCGCGCCAGGCCTTCGCGGGTCTGAGCCTTGCAGTCTTCCGGGACGAACGGGATGATCTTCCCCTGCAGCTCCTCTAAGCTCCACCCGAACACCCTTTCGAATGCCGGGTTCAAATAGGACACCGTGCTGTCCAGATTGAACACAAAGACCGGATCGGGCAGGAAATTGAGAAAGGCGCGATAGCGCTGTTCCGCCCGCCGGCTCGTTTCAGACAATTCCAGTGCGCACGCCTGCGAATCTTGCAGCGCCTTCTGGGCCAGGTGTCGATCGGTGATGTCGCGGGCGATGCCTCTAAAACCGCTCCGGCGGCCGTGGGTATCCGTGATCAGCTTGGCGGATATTTCCAGGAAGCGCCGTTCGGAGTCCGGGCGAATAATCTCCCAGGTCATCTCGGCAACGCTGCCCCCTTCCCGAAAGATCCGGTTGAAGGCCTCGAAAGCAGTCCGGGCGTTTTCCGCGTCCATAAACTCGGCGTAGTTCCGATTCTGGATCGCCGGACGCGGGTGGCCGAAAATTCGGCAGAGGGCGTCATTGAAAAACTTGAAATTGCCCCGCAGGTCGACCTCGTAAAACCCGTCCGCCACGTCTTCAATCAGAACCCGATAGCGTTCCTCCTGAATTCGGGTTCTCCTCTTTCTGGGCGCGGCGGCCGCCGAACGACCCATTGGAGGGCGCGAACCCGCAGCCGAAGCCGTCTTTCTGGTGCTTCCGGAAGCCATATAGGATCCATTCGGCCGTGAGCTAACTTTCGGTTTCGAGGATCCCGAAGCTTTCGGCATCCAGCAGCTTGACGCCGTTGGCTTGGAGCACGGCGATGGCCTTATCATTATCGCTGAACCGGAAGATCATGACCGCCTGGCCGGATGCAAACCGCAGGAAGGCGTACATGAACACGACATTGACATTGGCCTGGGTCAACGGTTTAAGCAGGCCGGCGAGGCTGCCGGGCCGGTCCTCGATTTCGACGGCGATGACATCATTCACATAGGCGGGAATCTGCAGCCCCATCAAAACCCGCCGGGCCTTGGCCACATCCGAAACCAGAAGCCGCAGCTGCCCGAAAGCTCCGGTGTCGACCAGATTGAGGGCCCTCAGGTTGATGCCGGCCTTGCCCAGGGCTTCGGTCACTTCAAACAGCCGGCCCGGAGCGTTTTCAATCGAAACCACGATCTGTTTCAGTTTCATAACCCATCTCCTTATGCTATCGATGCGTAACGGCCTTCGGTTCATTTTTTAATTGAACTTGACCCATTTTTCAAGATATAAAATAGCTACTTTATAGCCAATTGCCGAGGCTCGATTCATGACGCGAAAAAAATGCCATCCTCCTCGTTGATTCTGGAAAGTGCACCGGGTGCCGCTTGTGCGAAATGGCCTGTTCCATGCTGCCCACGGAATTTTAAGCCCCCATCGCGCCCGATTGCGCGTGCTGCGGTTTGATAACGGCCGCCGCAACATACCGGTCGAGTAGAATCCCTGCTCGCTGCCCTATTTCATCGGCCGCGATGTACCCCGTGACGCCGTCTTCCGCAATCGTTGGCAGGACTACCGTGCGCAGGGCATCGAGCTGGTTCTCGATCAACCGGCGACGGCGATCGACCCGGAAGCCAGAGAAGTCACCACGGCACAGGGCGTGAAATTCGGCTACGACCGCCTGGTGTTGGCCCACGGCGGGAGCCTTTTCATGCCGCCCATCGAGGGAATCGACCAGAATGGCGTCCACAGCTGCAAGCAGCTGGACGCCGCGGATCGGCTGGATCAATACCGTGGATCCGCCGCGGTCGTGAAAGGAAGGACGAGTGGTCGGAGGTCAGGCGATCGGCCGGTTCGGCGATTTCATCAGGCTGTTCATCGGCGCCATGTGGCGCAAGGACGACATTCCGAGTATCCGGTCAAACTGGCCCCATATCGCCCGTAAGGACTCATCCCACCCCTGAACCACCCGCAAACTCGGAGAATGGATCGGCTTGAAATCTTGAGGGCGTCTGCGGCGCCGTCAAGATTCTATTCATTCCAGAGGCCTTTTTCGATTAACACGGTTCGCAGGGTTTTCAAGGCCTGGTTGGTGGCGGGCATGCCGCCATAGACGAAGGTTTGGAAAATGACCTCGGCGATCTCCGCTGGGCTGCACCCCACGTTGAGCGCCGCCTGAATGTGCAGCTTGAGCTCATCCAGGCGCGAGAGCACCGTCAGGCAGGCCACCGTGATCAACTGCCGGGTCGGGTGGGGAATCATCTCGCGGGCATACATCTGGCCGGTAATGAAGAGCGATAGGTCTTTGGCCAGTTCCTTGTCGAAGGACTTCCACAAATCAAAGGGCCGCTCGTCCGCGACCCCCTTGAAGTAACGCTCGGCCGTCTTCTTGGTCTTCTCGACAATGTCCTTATCCACGTTGAACCCTCCACGCTTCAGACAATCGAATAATTGGGTCCGCCGCCCCCTTCCGGGCACGTCCAGATGATGTTTTGAAAAGGATCCTTGATTTCGCATGTTTTGCAGTGCAAACAGTTCGAAGGGTTCAACTTAAGGCGCGGGCGGCCCTCCTCGGTCGTGTCCATTTCATACACCTGCCCGGGGCAGAAGCGCGTGCAGGGGCTGCGGAAGGTCTCCCAGCAACGCGTGACGCACAGATTTGCATCGGGGATGATCAGATGGCAGGGCTGATCCTCTTCGTGTTTGGTCCCGGATAGATAGACCCCGGTGAGTTTGTCAAGGTAGAGCTGGCCGTCGAGGTCCTGCACCGGTGGCGCCGGCACCCGGCGGCCGGGTTTCAGGCTGGTTGCATCGTCGCTGATTTTCATCGGATCGACGAACCCGCGGCCGCCTGTGACGAACTGGGCACCCAGGGCGATGAACTTGGCCACTCCCTTCCGCGACAACGCTTGGCCGAAATTGCGGGCGGCGTATAGCTCGCCTTGGATCCAGCTGGCGTCAAGTTTGTCGCGGTATTCCTCGAGAACCGCCGCCCGGACGTCATCCTGGGTGATCGCCGCAAGGATCGTCTCAGCCGCCAGCATGCCGGATTTCATGGCGGTGTGGATGCCTTTCAGCCGTTGCACGTTGAGCATTGATGCGCTGTCGCCGACAAAAACGGCGCCGTCCACGGCGAGCTGAGGCCGGGTATACCAACCGCCGGCCGCCAAGGTCTTGGCCCCCTGCTGCAGCACCTTGCCTCCGCGGATGATGTCCGCGACCAGCGGATGCCTCTTGAATCTCAAGAATTCCTGATAGGGCTCCAGCATCGCATCCTCGTAATCCAGCCCCACCACCAGACCCAGGGACACCCGGTTGGCCTTCATCCGGTAGAGAAACCCGCCGCCCTTGGTGTCGAGTCCCAGCGGATAGCCGAATGTATGCAGCACCGTGAAGGGTGAAGACAGGAAGGAGTTGGATGCCGGGATTTCGACTACTTCTTTGATGGCCGTCTCGAACACCTGGGGCATTCGGCCGGCAAAGATACCCAGCTTCTTGCCGACCTCTCGAATCAGGCTCCCCTTGGGCCCTTCGCCGAAGACCGTGACCTTGGCCAACAGGTCGACCCCCGGCTCGAAATTGGACTTGGGCTGGCCCTCTTTGTTGATGCCCTTGTCTCCCGTGCGAACCCCGATTACGCGCCGGCCTGACTCGTCATAAAGTGCTTCCACGCCGGCGAATCCCGGGAAGACGTTCACCCCGAGTTCCTCGGCGATGGCTCCGAGCCAGGCGCAGAACTTCGACAGGCTGATGATGAAACAGCCCTCGTTGTGCATGTAAGGGGGAGTGTAAGGCAGCCGGAATTGCCCGCCGGCCGTCAGATAGAAGACTGCATCGCGCAGGTCCGCCTCCTCGATGGGGCAGCCCTTTTCGCGGAAATCCGGCATCAGTTCCTGCAGCGCCCGGGGATCCAGCACGGCCCCGCTCAGGGAATGGGCGCCGGCCGATTCGGCCTTTTCGATAATGGCGACTTCGATCTCCCGGCCCTTCTGCTGAGCGAGCTTTTTCAGGTGGATGGCACCGGCGAGATTGGCCGGCCCCGCACCGACGAAGAGAACGTCGAATTCCAGCTGTTCGCGTTGCATGGTGAACGTGTCTCGTGTTGGGTGGTTTGAGTTTGGGTTTTAGTGTTGGGTGTTAAGCTGTTTGGGCGGTTTAGGGGCCAGGAGTCGTATCGCGAATCTGATTCGATGGGGTCGAGCGTTTCCTGAACCCTCGACCCCTTGAATCCTTGCCCCCTCGACCCCTTACCCCTTCAGCTTTTTCACCGCTGCGGTGACCGCCGGCAGGATTTGGAAGATATCGCCGACCGCGCCGTAATCCGCCTTGGAGAAAATGGGTGCCTCCGGGTCCTTGTTGATCGCCACGATCACCTTGGAGGTCGACATGCCGGCCAGGTGCTGGATCGCTCCGGAGATGCCGCAGGCGACGTACAGCGCCGGGGACACGACCTTACCGGTCTGGCCGACCTGGTCGCCGTGTTTGCGCCAGCCCTCATCCACCGCGGAGCGCGAGGCGCCCACCGCGCCGTTTAGGGCCGCCGCCAGGTCTTCGATCGGCGCAAATTTTCCGCCGGTCCCGCGACCGCCGGAGACAATCACGTCCGCTTCGGTCAGTTCGACCTTGCTGCCGGTCTCCATCATCTTGGCGACCACCGCCGTACGGATTTCACCCAGTTGCGGCGCAGGCTTTTCGACAGCGCTCTCCTTCGGTGATTCGGTGATGCGCATCACGTTGGGCCTCACGGCGATGATCTGCGGCGACCCCTGGATTTGAATCTCTGCGAAAATCTTGCCGCCGAACATCGGCCGCGTGCAGGTGAGAACACCGCCCTGAAGCGCCACCGCCGTGCAATCCATGGCAAGCCCTGCGTCCAGCCGGGCCGCCAAGCGCGCCGCCAAGTCCTTGCCCTGGGCCGTGGCGCCGGTCAAGATGACCGCGGGGTCGGCCGTCGGCAGCCAGCCGGCCAGGACATTGGTGTATGCATCGGTCCGGTAATCTTCAAGCTCCGGGGCGTCCAGGACCACAACGGTATCCGGACCGTAGGCCTTGACCTGAGCGGCCAGGGCGTCCACGCCGGAGCCGATGATGACGGCCGTCAGCGGGCAGCCCAGCCCGTCCGCCATCCTCCGGCCTTCGCTGACCACTTCATAGGATACCTTGCGGAACCGGCCATCCCGCTGTTCGGTAATTGCAACCACGCCCTGTGACATATGCGTCTCCTTTCCAACGTCCTTGGCTTAGATCAATCTGGCTTCCTCGTGCAACACCCGGACCAGCTCAGTGGCGACGGCCTCGGGCGTATCGCCCGGGATCATGTGCACGGCTTTGCGCTCCGGCGGCAGGCGCAGCGCCTTGACCACGACCTTGCGTCCGGCGGCGCCGACACGGGCCGGATCGACCCCCAGCTCAACGACGGTCTTGACCTCCAGCGGTTTTTTCTTGGCCTTCATGATGCCGGGCAGCGACGCGTAGCGCGGCTCGTTCAATCCGCGTTGGGTGGTGAACAGCGCCGGCAGCGGGGCTTCCACCACCACGGCGCCGCCTTCCACGGCACGCTGGCAGCGGATCCGGCCATCGAGCAGCTCGACCTTATTGACCAGAGCGATATGTGGAATGCCCAAAAACTCCGCCACGGCCGCACCGACCTGGTAGTTGTCCTCGTCCACGGCCCGCTGCCCTGCGATGATCAGGTCGAATGGCAATTTTTTAATAGCGGCGGCCAAGACTCGGGCGGTGGCCAGAGCATCCCCGCCCTCCGCCTGGGGGTCGTTGACCAGCAGCCCCTTGTCGGCGCCCATGGCCAGCGCCGTGCGGATGGTTTCCTGAGCCTTGGGGGCCCCCACCGAAAGGACCGTCACCGTGCCGCCCTTGGCCTCCTTGATGCGCAGGGCCTCTTCGACCGCCAGCTCATCATAGGGGTTCA